>JAYVOX010000191.1:0-8393 GCA_043757695.1 Schlesneria sp. | reverse complement strand
GAAAACAGCACGGCCATGCAAAGCCATGACCGTGGCACCCTAAAAACAAGCCTCTTCTTTTCGGATAGCCTCTAAGTCGAACCCATTGAATTTGACGCCCTCCTGCATCGGCCACGAAGACCAATTGATCCGCTGCTCCGCACCAAACTCGCCGCGCAGGGAATCAGCCTTGACCGCTCCGTCTGCCTGACCGAGTGAGCCACCCTTTCCGGCCTTTGCCGTTCCGAGTGACGCGATACTCGGGCTGGTCGGCGATTGACCAACTGGAAAAATGCGATCCCCGAGCGATCAGCGGGGTGAGGCTCGTTGAAGCGATGGCCCGCAAATCGTAGCTCGCTTCTATGCGATCTGAGATTTGCGTGGAGTTGGCACACATGCTGCGTGTTGTGATCCGCAATGAAGTGCTGACTTCAGGCTTGATGAGTGCCTGCAACGGAACCGCATCCACGTGAGACACGTGACACTCACGGCCGCGTGCTTGCCGCTCCGCGATCAGGGACTTGGAGAACACCACGATGAAAACGTTCGATGTCTTCGTACATCTCACGGACTTTTCCAACGACTCCGACCACGCCTTTCTCATGGCATGTGGGATCGCCCGCGATCAATTTGCGCAACGGGGCGTGGTCCATGTCTTGGCACCTTCTCATTGCCCCGGCTGTGATGCGGATGCCGATCTGCTGCAAGAAGACCGCCCGGCGATCCACCATTGCCGCGAACAGCTTCAGGGATTGAGATCGCTGGCGAGCGACATCCCGATGTTGCTTCGCAGTGCATCGGGGTACGCGGCCGGGACGATTCTGAATTTCGCTCAACAGGAAGAGGCCGACCTGATCGTGATCGCCTCACACCAGCACAGCCAATTCCATCTGCGGCTGCACGGCAGTGTTGCCGAGGGCGTGCTGAGGCAAGCACATTGCCCCGTTCTCTGCCTGCGACAGCCCACACTGCGGCACGCGACACCTGCAACGCCCGCGAGCAAGCTGCGGAGAGTGGTTGCGCACGGTGACGTTTGTTGTGGAACAAAAATTCTCAAACTCAATCTCTGCGGAGAGGCCGATCATGTTCGTTTCGATTCGTCGCATTCTGTTTCCAACCGACTTTAGTGAACCGGCGAGGAAAGCGCAAAAGTATGCAATGACGCTCGCCGACCTCTTCGGGGCCGAGCTGCATTTGCTGCATGTCGTCCCCATCGCGGTGATGCCTTTTCCCGACTCGTCAACGGAGTGGGCGTTGCCCGCAGTCGATCTGAAATCGCAGGTCGCTGCTGCGGAGAAGCTCTTGGCAAAGGAGTTGGGGCCTGACTGGCCCGAAGAACGCCACACGGTCCATACCGCTGTCGTCGGCTTCGCTGTCGAAGAGATCGTGAAGTACGCGAGTGATTACTCGATCGGCATGATCGTCATCGGGACTCATGGTCGCACCGGGTTGTCTCACCTGTTGCTCGGTTCCGTCGCCGAGAAACTCGTGCGTCTGGCCACTTGTCCCGTGTTGACCGTTCATCCACAGGGGCACCAGTTCCTGATCGACGACAGGACAACTTCCCTCGCACTCGCTCAAACATGATCGGTCACTGTGGCCGACGCTGACACTCCAGAACTCGATCCCAAGGAAAACAAAACCATGACTGAGACCAACAGCCGTTCACTGGTCGCCGTGTACTCGTCCTCCTCCGTGATAGAGGCCCAACTCGTACGTAGTCTGCTGGCCGCCGAAGGGATTCATGCCACCACCACCGAAGTGAATGAACCCTTCGCGGGATTGCCGATTGCCACATCCGAAGTTCTCGTCTGGCAAGAGGACGAAGGGCCTGCACGCGCCCTGATTCAACAAGCCGAACAGCGTCACCAAGAACGCATCGCACGCGAAGAGGCTGGCTGCTGCGATGAAGATCGCACTTGAGGTAGCAGCGGTATCTGCGGCAGATCTGGCGATGGCCTTGGGCCAAAGCCAACTCGCCTTGACGATCTTGCTGACGGACTGGCTTCGAAATGGCCGGCCTTCATCAACAGCACCAGAAGTTTTCAGATCGGGGGGGCTTCACAGACGAAATGACTCGGTATAATCCGGCCAACGTTCGTGGAGGCCCCCCATCCCATCTCACGCCTCCCGTGTCGCACTTCTGTGCTCATTTCTTGAGGAGGCGGCCATGTTCAAGCCTGATGAGTCTGTGTCCAACCCCGAAGAGACCGTGTTTAAAGTTGGCGAGTCCCGCAAGCCCCATCTGTCCGTCGTGCGTTGGTTGTGGAATCACAACCCCTTCTATTTCATCAGTGCATTATTGATGCTGTATGCGGTGCGAACCGGGTACGGCGAACAGACCATCGGCTCAATCAACTGCTGGATGATGATGGGCGTGTTGGCGAGTTACACGCTGGTCTTGGCCGTGATCGGTGTGTTCATCGTGAGATTCGGCAAGGTGTGGGACGACGCTCGGTCGATCCTATTGTTGCTCCTCCTTCTGTTTCTGGCGGTCTCGGTCAGTGCCGATGATCTGTTCGTCAAAATGGAGTCGCCCGCTGGTGGAGCAGGTCTGCTTGGCTGCGGTTTTCTGTTCTCGGTGATGGTGCTGTGGATGACGCTGCGCGGCGCGGGCATCCGGCTGGGAGCGGCTTACACGATCCCGTTTGTCCTGTTCCTCGGGCTGTTCTACGTGATGCCGTGGTGGTGCTCGCCCGAACTCAATCCGCGTTCCGAACCGAGGAACGTTGATTGGACGGTCTTCTTGTTTCCACAGTTCGCCGCCCTGCTCTGCCTGACGCTGCTCCCCGCCGTGAAAATGGGCCGCGCGTATACCGCCAACAGTGGAACTCCGTGGCCGTGGCCGCTCTATCCGTGGACCGCATTTGGCATGATCGCTGTCGCCGTTGTGCTGAGATCGTATGCCCTCGTGATGACCTTCAGTCCGACGGGAGTGATCTGGACCTCGCCCGACAGTCGCTTCGGCATTGTGTTCGACACGATCTGGAGGCCGTATTTCCTCGTGCCGTTTGCACTGGCGATCTTGCTGCTGGTGCTGGAGTCCGCCTTGACGAGCGGCAATCAGCGGCTCATCCGCCGCACATTACTCGCCGCTCCGTGCCTCATGCTGTTGGCGTGGCCGTGGTCTCAGACCGGAGTGATGCTCGGGTTTCTGATCCGACTGACGCTGACCGTCGGCTCACCCGTCTGGCTGGCCGCCTGTTTGGTCGCCGCCTTCTATGGGTGGGCCGCACTGAGAAAGGTACAGGGAGCGAGCATCGGATTGCTCGGTTCGATGCTGATGTTCTCCGTGTTGAGTCCCCGCACGATCGGCGTCTCATCGCTGACCGCAGTGAACCCGTGGCCGCTCTTGGCGGTCGGTGCCGCGCTGGTCGGAGTCGGTCTGTGGAGACACTCCTCTGCAATCACGCTGTCTGCCACCACGTTAATGACCGCCGGCGCGTGGTTCCTGTTGCCAACAACGCCGCTCGCCGATTACCGCATGACCGTCTGCTATCACACGCTGTTCGTAACCGTGCTGATCCTGAGTCTCCTCCACCGCGATCCTCTTGCCGTGTTGTTGCGACAAGCGGGCGCGACGCTGCTCCCGTTGACGGCGTTGCTCGCACTGACCGCCTCGACAGCGGTGGAGATTCCGCTGCTGTGGCGACTCCTCTACGTTACCTGCCTCACTGCGATCGCGTTCGCCTGTGCTCACGCCAGTCGTAACCGCGCGTACTGGACCGGCTTCTGCGGTACAGGCTTTGTCTTGGGCTACGGTGCGACGCTGGGTGGCTTCCGCCAAGCATCGAGCCTCTTCGGACGACAGGCAGTCGCCGCGTTTTCGTGGAGCTGCGGAACGCTCCTCATCGGCCTGCTCATCAGCGCGTTCAAAGCAAACTGGCTACCGCCGCATCTCTGGCCGAAATGGTTGATCGACGGAGCGAACAGCATCGATGGCCCGTGCGCCATGAAGCCCGTCAGCGAGGGACCACAGCTCGAAACGGGATCTCTCGTCACCACGAACGACATTGATGACAAGCCGCACGACGAGGCAAACGAGCCTCCGCTGTCGAGCTGACTCCCGAGCCGCCAATGCCTTCTCAATAGCACCTGCTTTGGTAACCCGCAGCGTGAGCGAGGGATTCCGCTGGCTTAGCAGCCTGTTGAAAAACGTAGCTTGGACGCCTCGTCCGAGCGAAAACCAATTGGAAACGGACGGACGAGGCGTCCATCCTACGGCTCTTCAACAGGCTGTTAGGCGATTCCACACTCCCTTGCTGACGCTGCGGGTTTCTAAAGTCGGTGCCATTGGGCGTCAGCCCGCCGCTTCGTCCAGCACTTCATCGGCCACATAGATCGGCAGGTGAGGCGAGTAGTGAACGGCCAGCGCGACGGCATCGCTCGGACGGCTATCGACGCTGATCAGTTCGCCATCCATCCTGATGCGGATCGCCGCGAAGTAGGTGTGGTCTTCCAGACTGTTGATCACCACGTCCTGAAGCTCACCGCCGAGTGCCTCGATGCTGGCCTTGAGCAGGTCGTGCGTCAGTGGCCTCTGCGGCAGTTCGCCCTTCACGCGCCGGTCGATGCTCGTCGCCTCGAACAGGCCGATCAGAATCGGAAACGAACGCGGCCCCTCGACCTCGCGCAGAAAGATGACCTGCTGGTCGTTGATCTCGCTGATGATGATCCGAGACAATTCCATTTGGACAAGCACAGTGATTTCCTTCGTATCAACGCGGGTCAAACATATCTTTCGGCGTCCTGTGAGCCGTGAAGGACTCGCTGAATCCAGACTCTGTCGCTACTCACTCGATAATAAACCACGTACTTGCCGATCACACAGAATCGCAGATCGGGATCTGATGGTCGTGGCCTTGAGCCTACGAATGGTGTGACCGCCAGCTTGTCGAGACACTCACCGAACTGGCTGACGAACCGCTCGGCCGCCGCTGGACTGTGGCTGCCCAGATAGTCGCGAATGTGCTCCAAATCGAGCGATGCCACATTCGACACCGTAACCTCTAGCTCACGGGACATGCAGCCGCCTCCGGGATGCCGGCTTTCAGTCGTTCGATGAACGCATCACGATCCGCTTTGTCCTTCAATACCGTGCATTCGCCGTTCTCGATCTGCCTGCGGCCAATGTCGATCTGTTCGAGCAATTCGGCTCGCTGCTGGTCACGAAAGGCCGTGAGCGCGTCAGCCACGAGGTCGTCAAAGGTCTCGTAGTTGCCGAGCGCCATTTGCTCGCCGACAAATTGCTGGAGGTCTGCGGGAAGGTACATGATTGCTCCTGGGAACAACGGCGAAGCTCTTTGGGGGTGCGAATTCGGACTTTGAACTGCGACGATGATACGGCTCGCAAAACCCAGAGTCAGCCTTCACCAAGCTGTTGGATGATCTCTTCGAGGCTGGCCAGTTGCTTCTGCTGGTTGGCCAGCGTTTGACGAACTTCCGCCACAACTTCGGGGGGCGCTCGATCGACGAAGCTTGATGTGCCGAGCTTCTTCTCCGTTCCGGCGATGAAGCCGCGCAGTTTGTCCGCCTCTTTCCGTTGTCGTTGTTGTTCGGCGGCCAGATCGACGAGACCCTCCAGCGGCAGAAATCCGTCGCTGTCGCCGAGTGAAAAGCTGGCCGAAGCTTTCGGTCGCGCGATGTTGGGACCGGCGGCGGTCAGTGTTGCTTTGGCGAGGCTTTCGAACTGAGTCTGCACCTGTTCCAGATCGGTCGCGATTTCGGGCGAGCATCTCACCGACACGGCCACCGCAACCGACGGCGCGATGTTGTAGGTCCCTCTCACGTTGCGGACGGCCACGATCAAACCCTGCAACCGCTGGAAGCGGGCTTCGAGGGCCGTGTCGCGCCAGCCTTCGAGGCTGTTCAAGGTAGCCGTCTCGCTCCGCGAGACGAAGCGCGATGGCGAGTCGGCGTGTGATTGTGAATCGGGGCGTGAATTTTCAGTAGACGATATCTCCGCGCTCGACGCCTCCTGTCGCGGAGCGACAGGGCTACCTTGGCCGGGCCACGGAGCGATGATGATTGCGTCGGCGGCTGGCGTCGGAGTTGGCAGACCGCGCAAGGGGGCGATCTCGTTCAGTCGTTGCCACAACTCTTCCGTGATGAACGGCGTGAAGGGATGCAGCAAACGCAGCGTCGTGTCGAGCACCGTCACCAGCACTCGTTGAGCAACCGGCTTGAGTGCCTCGTCCCGCAGACGCGGCTTGATCATTTCGAGGTACCAGTCACAGAACTCGTTCCAGACGAATTCGCGCAGCGTGCGCGTGGCCGCGTCGAACTTGTAGGTGTTCAGCAGCGAGGTCACCTCGTCCGTCACGGTGGCCAACCGCGAGAGAATCCAGCGATCTTCGATGGCCAGTCCGGTCCCCTCGCCCCGGCGGGCACCGCCGCTTCGGTGGTCCGGGGAGAGGGCTAGGGTGAGGGGTTCTCCTGTCTTGGTCTTCTCTTCTCCGGTCCCCTCGCCCCTCGCCTTGGAGGGGAGAGGGTTAGGGTTAGGGTGAGGGGTTTCTTCTTCTTCTCTTGTTCCCTCCCCTTGATGGGGAGGGTTAGGGAGGGGTGACGATTGAGCATTCGGCGTCCCATGTTCATCGGCCCCCCTCCCCGGCCCTCCCCGCCGAGGGGAGGGAGGAAGAATGGAGTCGGCTTGAAGTAAGGTGGTGTCATCACCGTCCGGCCCCCTCACCCTAGCCCTCTCCCCCGCTGTGTTCGTTTCGCCAAAGACAGGCGGGGGCGAGGGGACAGGAGTAAGAGTCACTTCGCCCGGCGTGTAACCTTCCAAATTCAGCATCGCGAACCGAGCGGCGTTCCAGAGCTTGTTGCAGAAGTTGCGGCCGTACTCGAAGCGTTCGATCACGATCCGTGCGACCGGCTCGCCCTCGTCGGGGGTGTAGTTGGGCGTGGCGTACTGCGATTCCTTCTTGCACTTCGCGCACTTGATCTTCGGCTTGCCCGGCTTGAACTTCAGATGATGCGGTTCCTGCGGGATCACGGCCTGGCAATGAGGGCACTCGTACCCGACCGGCAACCGCACGTCCTGCGTCTCGCCCGCGAACGAGGCGATCGTGAATCGCATCCCGTCACAGCCGTACTTCTCGATCAGCTCGATCGGATCGACGCCGTTCCCCTTCGACTTCGACATCGTCTGCCCAAAGCCGTCCTGAATCTTCGGATGAATGCAGACGTGCTTGAACGGCACGTCGTTCATGTTGTAGAGGCCGGTCAACACCATGCGAGCGACCCACAGCGTGATGATGTCCCGCGATGTGACGAGCACGCTGCCGGGGTAGAAATAGGGGAGAACTTCGTTCTGGGCTGAGGGCTGAGGGCTGAGGGACGAGGGACCGGAACTCTTCACTGTCCCTTGCCCCTCAGCCCTCAGCCCTTGGCCAGCCAGTGGCGGGTTGTGCTCGGTGTCCGGCCAGCCCAACGTCGCGTGAGGCCACAGCGCGGAACTGAACCATGTGTCGAGAACGTCGGGATCTCGGACCAAACCAAACTCTTCAAGCTGCCCGATGATCTCAGCGTCGTCCTCCGCCAAGCAAACCAACATCGTGATCGGCGTGAGCCCATCCTGACCAGCGACTCCAGTCTCGGGAAATACGACGGACACTGTTTCTGGCCGGGTCTGTTTCAGCTCCTTGAGGAATTCAAAACAGGAGACGAAGTGGTCACCCGATTCCCAACAGGTTTCGCCTGGGGTCCACACGGGAATCCGGTGTCCCCACCAGAGTTGTCGGCTGATGCACCAGTCGCGTTTTTCGCCGAGCCAACTTAGGTAGGACTGCTTGTAGCGTTCGGGATAGAACGTCACTCGGCCGTCGTTGGCGGCGTCGATGGCGTTTTGGGCGAGCGTGTCCATTTTCACGAACCACTGCTCGGACAAGTACGGTTCGACGGGAGTCTTCGAGCGGTCGCTGTGCTTGAGCGGAATCTTGCGGTCTTCCACCTTCTCGAAGTGGCCGAGCCGCGTCATCTCTTCGACCACCTTGTCTCGCGCGACGAGGCGATCCAGGCCCTGCCACTGACCCGCGTGCTCGTTCAGTGTGCCGTCCGGGTTCAGGAGATTGATCGGCTCGCCCATCTTTTCTTTGTTGCGAGTCCAGCAGGCGTAGTCGTTCGGGTCGTGAGCGGGAGTCACCTTCACGCAGCCGGTCCCGAGCGTTTTGTCGGCCAACAGCGCATCGGCCACGATGGGAATCACGCGACCATTCACCGGGATCCGAACGTGCTTGCCGATGAGGTGCATGTACCGCTCATCGGTCGGATGGACGCAGACGGCCGTGTCGCCGAGCATTGTTTCGGGGCGGGTCGTTGAGAACGAGATGCGGTCGCCGGTCTCACACCACGCCACGGGAGGGCGAGGCTCCTGCCGAGCCGCGTCGGGTGCCGGCGCGTGATCGAGGAACGGC
>JAYVOX010000190.1:0-8404 GCA_043757695.1 Schlesneria sp. | reverse complement strand
CGCTTGCCAACATCCTTGCGCATCGTGGCGATCCGGTGCGTCATCGCCACATCTCGCTTGGGATCGACGAGGACCATCAAGCCGCGTCCGATCTCAATGCACGCGCGATCCGTTTCCAAAAAGTCGTCGAGATGCTCTTCCATGACGCTCCGCAGCACGACGGGACGTTCGAGGACTTTGGTCTCGGCCGCTGCCGCGAGTGCTGCCGGGGACAACTGGCGAGAGGCGTAGTAGAGCACCGCCGCGATCACGAGAAATGGAATCGAAGGCATCCCTGGCGCGAGGGCCAGCAGTCCGAGGAGTCCCGCACCGATTTGCAGCGGCTGCGGCTTCGAGAAGAACTGCGTCCCCAATTCGGAACCGAGGCCAATCTGGCTCGATGACTTAGTCACGAGCATACCGGCCGCCGTCGCAATGATGAGTGCCGGGATTTGTGAGATCAGACCATCGCCCACAGTCAGGACCGAATAGACCTTCAACGCCTGCACCGCCGGCATCCCGTTCATCAGACCAATCACAACTCCACCGATGAGATTGATGCCGGTGATGATGAGACCCGCCACGGCATCTCCGCGCACGAACTTACTCGCACCGTCCATCGAACCGTAGAACTCAGCCTCTTGCAGCAGTGAGGCTCGTCGCCGTTTGGCTTCGACATCATCGATCGCGTTCGCATTGCGATCTGCGTCGATCGCCATCTGCCGGCCCGGCATGGCATCCAACACGAATCGCGCGCTGATTTCCGAGATGCGTGTCGCACCTTTGGTGATGACGACGAATTGGATGATCACCAAGATCAGGAACACCACCAGCCCGACAACCAAGTTCCCACCGACCACAAAGTTCCCGAATGCTTCGACCAGCTGGCCAGCGTTCGCTTGAGAGAGAATCAAGCGCGTGGTGGCCACGTTCAACGACAGCCGCGCCAATGTCAGCAACAACAGGGCCGAGGGAAAGACCGACAACTCCAGCGGCGAACCGACTCCCAAGGTCACCAGCAACAGCAAGATCGTGGAACTCAGACTGAGGGTGAGCAACACGTCGAGCACGGCGGTGGGCAGTGGCACGATCAACACGCCGAGCAACGCCATGACCGCGAGCGGAAAAATCAGCTCACTGCGTTGGTTCACGGAAAGAGGCGGTGCAGTCGCAATCGACATGGTTCGACATCCTCACTGGCTTCGGCAATCGACGACAGCAGAGCACACTACGCCCCCGCTCTCCGCAGCGCGCTCACATAGTTCAAGACCTCACTCACGGCGAGATACAACGCTTGCGGAATCTCTTGCCCTACGCGGACAGTCTTATAGAGTGCCTGCGCGAGCGGCTTGCGCTGGATCACCGGGATGCCGTGACGCCGCGCGCGCGCCATGATGAGCAACGCCAACTGGTCGCGTCCCTTTGCAAGGACGATCGGCGCTGGCGTCTCCCCCGGAACAAAGCGGAGTGCCACGGCGTAGTGAGTGGGATTGCTGATGACCGTCGTCGCCTTGGGCACGTCCTCCAACATGCGGACCTGCATCGCAATTTCGCGTGCCCGTTGCTTCCGCTTGGCGACCAGCAGCGGATCACCCTCGTCGTCCTTGTGTTCCCGCTTCGCGTCTTCGCGAGACATCATCAATTTCTTCTCGTTGCGGAACCACTGCACTCCGTAGTCGGCGGCTCCCACCACAAACATCAGCGCTGTGGTGGAGACGAGCAGATTGGCTCCGATGTCCCACACAATCGTCACGATCGTGGCGAGGTCTTGTTCCGCGAGCGTGATGATCTGCCCCACGCGATCACTGAGCGTCCACCAGACGAGGACTGCGATGAGTGTGAGCTTCGCCAGCGAATAGCCACCGCGCAGCAGCCCCTCCATCGACAAGAGTCGCTGCCAGTTCTCGGAGGGATTGAGCTTCTCCCACTTCGGGCCGAGCGATTCGGTGTTGATGTGCAGGCCCGCCTGTCCGAGATTCGAGGCGACTCCCACCACAAACAACCCCGCCATCAAAGCCCCCGCCAATTGCAGCCCGCGACCAAACAACTCCACGAACATCGACTGCGCTTCATCGACACTCATTTCCACGCGGGCCGACATCACGTGAGTCCGCAGATCGTGGCTCAGTCCCTGTGCCAGCGCGAGACCACCCCACCACAGACCGAACGCACTCGCGAACAACAGCAGGCCGCTGTTCAACTCTTGGCTGTAGGCGAACTGCCCCTGCGCCCGCGCGTCATCGCGACGACGCTGCGTGGGGAGAAATGTATTTTCGTTGTCGTGCCCGTCCGCCATCGTTCACCGACCGATCAACAACCCGGAGTACCGTTGCAGAATGACATTCATGCGCGGCGCGAGGTCCGGCCAGAGCGCCCACGTCGAAACCAGACCGACCAAGATTCGCAGCGCGAAGCCGAACGACATCAAGTTCAACTGCGGAGCCGCCTTCGCCATGACTCCCAACACCAGCGACGTGATAAACAGGCAGCACGCGATCGGCGCGGCCAAGATCACGCCCCATTCCGTCGCCGCCGACATCGCGCTGAGTGATGGCCCGACCGGAACCGTCATAAACGGGCCACCGATGGGCTGCTTTGCAAACGAAGCGTGCAGCGCCGCCAAAAAGACGTGATGAATGTTCTGCGTGAAGAACAGCATCACGCCGAATAACTCAAAAATTTCAGCCATGATCGTCGTGACCTGTGGTCGAGTCGGATCGGTGATTGTGCCGAGCGTCAGTCCCATCTCCTGACTGATATAGGCCCCCGCGACATGGAACGGCACGAGAAACAACCCGAACACAAACCCCAACGCACAGCCAACAATGACCTCGCGGCCGACCGCCAGCGCGAATGCCATCCACGGTTGGCTCTGCATGGCGATCACGACGTTGACGGAGAATGAACCCGACTCGATAAACCAAAAGCAGGTCAGCGCGAGTGCCACTCCCGCCTTGGCCATTCCCGGCACGAATCGCCCCCCCAAATAGGGGATCGTGGCCATGAAGGCCGAGACGCGAGCGAGGATCAGCCCGAAGGTGATCAGCCAAGTCTCTAATAGGCCATCCATCTCCCCACTCCACTCAGGAAATCGCCCAGCGACGACCAACTTCATTGCGATTTAGTGTCCCACTTGAGCCGCTCGCGAAAACATCTGCACGGTGAAATAAATCGACATCTGCAACAGCCACGGCATCGTCACCACGAACAGTCCGGCCAAGGCCACGATGCGGGGCGCGAAGCTGAGTGTCTGCTCCTGAATGTTCGTCACCGCTTGGAAGATGCTGACGGCCAAGCCGACGATCAAGCTGACGGCCAAGGCCGGGAGCGTGAGTAGCACGGCGTGGAAATAGAATTCGCGTCCGATAGCAACGGCATCGAGTTCGGTCATCGTGTGTGTCCTCAGTAGTTCCGCATTGATCCCTGTGTAGCCACGTTCGCCAGAACGTGGGTTTTACCGTTGATTCACGCACGTTCTGGCGAACGTGGCTACCTAACCTTCTCTGCAGGTCTACTGAGTGAGCGCCGGAGCGGTGCGCGACTACGAGTACGGAACGCTCACTTTCGTAAGCGTCTAGGCCCGCTCTATCCAAAACTCTGATTGATCGACAGTGAAACCAAATGCCAGCCGTCTGCCAGCACAAACAGCAAGACCTTGAACGGAGTGGAAACAATCACCGGCGGCATCATCATCATCCCCATCGACATCAACACTGTCGAAACGACGATATCGACGAGCAGAAATGGAATATAGATGCAGAACCCCATCAGAAATGCGGTCTTCAGTTCACTGATAATAAATGCGGGGATTAAAACTGTAATTGGCGTGTCGCTCGGAGACTGAATCGGCCCTGCCTTGGACATGTGCGCGAACAAGGCCAAGTCGTGCTTGCGAGTTTGTCGCAACATAAAGCTCTTGTGGATGTCGGCTCCCCGACGAAAGGCATCCAGCCCAGAGATATTCCCATTCAAGTAAGGGAGTACGGCCTGGTCGTTCAATTTCGTGAGTGTCGGCTCCATCACGAAGACGGTCAGAAAGAGCGCCAGCCCAACCAAGACCGAGTTGGGCGGAATTTCTTGCGTCGAAAGTCCTCGCCGCACGAAGGACAGCACGATCGTGATCCGAGTGAAGCACGTCAGACTGGCCAGCGCGGCGGGAAGCAGCACGAGGCTGCCCAAAAACAGCGCCATCTGAAGTGGAGGCGACAAGTTCTGTAAGAAGTTCGACTCGGCGAGACGTTCGGCGACCTGATCGATATTCGACATGGCTCAATCCTTTGAGCGGACAAGTGCGGTGTTGAGTCAGGTCTAGGAATGAATCACGCTGCGGGCTGGCGAGTGGCCAAAAAATGCGGTGGCTCGACGACGGGCGGTGCTTCCACGTGCGACAGCGGTTCGTCGAGGACATCTTTGAACGAAACCGGCAGCGCGAGGAGCGACTTTAGGCCCGTCGCATCTGTCCCGGCGATGAGTTGCGTCTCACCAATTTTCACGAGGTACAGCACCGCGCGATTGCCCAAGGCAACGGTCCCTTCAATTTGCATCGGTTGTCCGGTGGTGTTGGTCAGTTGCAGACGCATGAGCCACGGCTTGCCGAACCAAAGCGTGCCGACACACAGTGCCAGTACGACGACGGTGCCGATCACCAATCGCAACAACATGGCGCCGGTGTCGGGAGGGGCGGGCCATTGCGGCTGGTAGGTCAGCTCGGAATTGCGATCGTCTGCGGGAGTCGCTGTCGTGTCCGCAAGTGCGATGGCCTCGCGCGGAGATTCTTCCAATCCTGCCAATCGGATCGGAGGCTCTTCAGCGTGCGTCACGACGGTCAGGAACGCCAGCAGCGTGAAGCTGGTCCAGAGTAAGACTCGCATCGTCCGAAACATGGCGACCGCCTTCCTTGGCAGAGTGTCCACCGTCAGTGAGCCGCTCCGGTGATCTCGGTAATGCGGATCGCGAACTGATCGTTGACGACAACGACTTCTCCACGAGCGACGCGCACGTCTTGCACAATCAGATCGACTGGTTCCGAGACGAGTCGATTCAATTCCACCACGGAGCCAATGCCCAGATTGAGCATGTCTTCCACGGACAACGTGGCGCGACCCAACACCGCTTCGGCCGCGAGACGGACTCCGTACAAGTGATCGAGGGACTTCCCCGATGCTCCGTTTTGCGGTGTGAGCTGTGCGAACGCAGGTGCCTTCGCCGCCACTGCGACCGAGTGGCTGTCTTCCGAGTGAAGCTCCCGCTCCACTTCAGCCATCACGGCGTCTAATGTTTCTGTCATGGCTTTTTCTCAACTCCACGGGTCTTCACCGTTCACTGCCAACCGGGTTGAGCTACGCGACTTCTTGCGCGCGCTGACGCCGACGGACTTCGGAATCAATCACATAGGCTTGTCGCTGACCGACTTGTCCAGGCCATCCCCAAAACCGGGGTTCGTTCGCGATGGTGGCCTGGAGCGGATCGCTCACGCGCTGATCGAGGACCACGAGATCGCCGACACGCAGATTGGCCAGTTGAGGGGCCGAAAGTTGAACGCTTCCCAATCGAATGGCCACCTCGGTGTTCATGCCGCGCACCAACGACTCTAACTGGACACGCGTCGAGGCGTCCGGAACTGTCTGGCGCGTGCGCTGCGTGGTTCCGAACAGAGTCATCACGAACTCACTGGGCAGCATCCAACAGCAGGCCGTCGTGCCCACGGGAGTTTCCAGACGGAGGCGGCAAATGACGATCGGCTCCGAGGGCTTGAACGTCTTGGTGCGACGCAGTAGCGGCTCACGATCCGCCGTTTGAAGTTTGATGTGGCTGGTCTCGTCGATCCACGATTCCTCAAGTCCGCTGAGCATCGTGGAAATCAGGAACTCCCCGACGGAGATCTCGGCAGGTGAGAGGCCTCGTTCGGCGGGCAATTCGGTCGATGTCTCACCCAGCAGATTGCCGATCATCGACACCGCGAACGGATTGGGGATCGCCAAGAGGGAGCGCGCTTCGCAACTCGCCAGTACGACTTGATACGCGAGCGTGCGGTCGGGCCAGTCTTTCAGCGAGTCCGCTGGCCAACCGGTCGCACAGCTTTCCAAGGAGACTTTGACCGGCAACGACAACCCCGTGAACACTTCCGAGAGAAACGAACCCGCCTGCCGAAGCCACTGAGTGAGCTTCGCTTGATGGTCCGGATGCAGCCCCGGTGGTCGCGTGAAATCGTGCTTGGGAATGGTCATTGATAGTGGAACCCTTCAAACAAGATGTCCTGCAATCGTTCACGGCCGTCGGTGAAGAGCAGTGAATTGAAGTTGTCCTGAATCTCGCGCCGCAGTCGATTGACCCCAACCTTGCCGCGAATGTCTTCCGGCGTTTTGTCCGCAATGTGAGCGGCCAACCACGTCATGAGGATTGGCTTGCGAGAAGCGATAGCCGCTTCGACCTCTTGCTGATCTTCGGGAGCGGTCTGCACGGTGATCTCGAGCGTCAGGTACTTGGCCAATAACGGCTCGTTGACGTTGGCGACGATCGACCCAAAGGGAACGAAACACGGACCATCATGCACGACACCTTCATCACCTTTGGCAGCAGTGGCTCCATGCGCGTCCTTTTTACCGTGGTCGTCTTTCTTGGCGTGGTCGTCCTTCTTGGGAGCGGGCTTCGCGTCCTTCTTGGCTGCGGCCGGATTGTTATGTGAGCCAGCTTCGGCAGATGCATCGTGCCCTGCTACAGATTCGGTAGATTCCTGGGCCGCACCGCCACTCAGGATCTGCGGAATGGCGACCCCTGCTGCCGCCGACGCGAGGCCGACACCGCCCAACAACGCCATCTTCTTCAAATTCATGACTCGCCACCTAACAAACGGACTTCTCAGCGAACTGAGAAAGTGAAGCTCGTGATCTCACCAAACCAACCCGCAAATGGACCGACTTTTTTTTGCTTGGTCAATCGGTTCATCATCGGCCAGCCAATGTCAAACCTTGAGGATTTCGGTGACTTTCCCGATGCGCGATGCTGGGAAAGCGGCCCGCGATCAGCATAGGCCCGCAAACATTGTTTCACGCAGAGTCTTGGGCGAGCCGTGACCTTGAGGTCGGCCCCGCGCCAGCGACTTGCAAGCGGACGTACACAGGCTGTTGATCGCACTCGCGCGGATGGCGTTGCCGAAAAATGCCTGAGTTTCGGCAGGGAGGGATCCTCAGCGCGAGGCCAGCCTTCCTCCGTCGATCACTCCATCCAAACCAGCGAGCCTTCTTTGTCGAGGCCGCGGATGGCTTCGGCGATCTCGCGACGGGCGGGATCCGCTTTGGCATTGGGGACCGTTCCGATCAGCTCCATTTCCTCGGTCAACATCCCACGTACTCGTTCGGACAAGTTCCTCATCACCTGCTCTCGGAAGTCTTCAGGAGCGGTCTTCATCGCGAGGGCCACCGTCTTCTGTTCGAGTTGCGACAAGATTTTCTGAACCGAACGGTCTTCGATCCGCATCAAGTCCGTGTAGTCGTACATCGCGTCGTCGATTTGCTTCGACAACTCGGGATCGTGTTCGCTCAGCACCTCGATCAATCGAATGCGCTCTTCTCGTTCGAGCTTTTGCAGCAGGTTCAGCAGGTTGCTGAAGCGCGAGTCCGTTTGACTGGCGACTGCGGGATCGACATGGCGACAACCGTTAGCAATCGCTCGCAGCACACTCTGTACGACATGGGGATTGATCTGCGTTTTGTCGGCCATCAGCACGAACGTCTGCTGACGAATCTCCGTCGGGAGTTGTCCCAGCACGCGGCTGGAGACCTCCGCCGCAAGTTGCTTGAGCACCAGAGCCACCACGCGCGGAGATTCACGCATCAGTACGGCAGCCATCACTGCCGCCGAGACGGACTGCAACTCCTGCAATGGATCGCATTCGGACGTGTCTGTTGCGGTTGCATTCTCCACGGAAGTGGCTGCTTCTGATGGAACGTGCTGTGCAGAGGATTGGGGAGGATCGACTGCGACCTTGGGTGGTGGTGGCGACCTCATTCCACGCAACAGCGTGGAGTCGTCCACGGCTGCCTGGACATCTTGCTGAAGTTCACGAAATTCTTGGAGGACTTGCTCGGAAAGGACCGCGAAGTCGGGGCGTTTCGCCAGAGTGTCCATCACCGAACGGAGCTTGTTCGCTTGATCGGGACTAACCATCTCCAAGACCTTGACCAACGACGATGGCGCGAGCCGCTGGAGCAGCAGCGCGGCTTTGTCGAAATTGCTGGGTGGTTTCAGAGTGGCTTTCAACATAGTCCCCTTCGGAGGGAGTCAACCGGTGGCGAATGGTCGATACCTCGCGCGGGCTCAAGTGAGACGTAGCTGCACCTCGCCAGAGTGCGGGTGTGACGCTCCAACAGCCCACGTTCTGGCGAAACGTGGCTACATTCAAAGGTCTCACTTTGGGCCGTGCAAA
>JAYVOX010000189.1:0-8443 GCA_043757695.1 Schlesneria sp. | reverse complement strand
TGACTCTACCGGATTGCATGTGTGTGAATGCCGCCCGTATTTGCCCCACCGGGCAACGCCGTTAACCATTTTTACAATCCATTGGCAAATAGCGTGTTACGCCATTTTCTCGATAAATACCGAATGCTTCGTTGATCGTGGACGTATTGCGGGCCTGCCAATAATCGCGAGCGCCTGCGAAAGACTCGTTGATTCTCCAGAAGGCCGTTTAAGCAGCAATTTACGGCAACTCCTTGTTTTCCAGTGCTTTGAGAAAATGGTTAATGGCGTTGCCCGTTGGGGCAATAA
Source organism: Schlesneria sp. (assembly GCA_043757695.1). GTDB lineage: Bacteria > Planctomycetota > Planctomycetia > Planctomycetales > Planctomycetaceae > Schlesneria. The sequence continues at coordinate 8,155 of JAYVOX010000189.1, read as the reverse complement.
TGACGGCTCGAAACACTTGAAAACATCACACCTGCAATCCGGTAGAGTCAGGTAATTCCAACGACCGGAGCGGTGAAGCCGATCTGCGCCTCACATGTCGATGGTGCGGTCATCGCCCAGACCAAACTCAAAAGAACCGTGCAAATAGCTGGTTTCATTCTCGACCTCCTGTGGGAAACGAACATCGGACATCAGTCCCCGCCCGCGCGGGAACCCTGAGCGCGCCACACGGCGCGATCAATGGAAGTGGAAACGAACGTCACATGTCCGTCTCCGTAGAGCACGTTGACGCCGCCGGGGTGCAGGCTGGTTGCCGTGTAGGCTCCATACTGAACCGCGCCGCCATTGGTGCAACTTGGGCGATTGGGAGTGAGGATGTGGTTGTACATCCCGACCCCCGAGTCGCCGTCATACCACGGCACCCCCTTGTGAATTTGTCCGATGTAGCCGGAGTCGGCGGGGTGCGGAGGCAGAGCGTCACAGGCATCGGCAAATGCGTCCAGTTGATGGGCCGCCGTGAATGCAGCGGGGAGTTCCCACACCGCCCGCAGCCGCTCCGTGCAGAAGTTGTCGTGGCTCACCACCGCATGCAGGATTTCGGACATCGCCACGGTGCGAGAGAGGCCATCGGTGACATCGGCCAAACGGACACGGCCCCCCGGCATGTCACCGTAATCACCCCCATGATTGAACATGCCATTGAAACCATCACGCTGGATGCCCGTCCCCGAACACACGACATAGTTCGTGGTCGTCACCGTCACCACGGAGTCGCCGATTCGATTCGGTGCGGAGTCCGAGGGGCAATGGAACAGGGGAATCGCCACGTTGTTCAACTCGCGCCACTCGTCCGCCGTCCCACTGGCGGCGACGTTCCGCAGGTCATGCAAAGCCGTTAGGCCAAGGGTCGGGAGCAATTCATATTTGTGAGCCCCAATCGGCAAGACGCCGTAGGTCGATTCATAGCTGTGCAGGGCGAGGCCAAACTGCTTGAGATTGTTCGTGCAGTGAATTCGCCGCGCGGCCTCACGCGCCTGTTGAACGGCTGGCATCAGAAGCGCTATCAGGACGGAAGTGATTGCGATGACAACCAGTACTTCGATCAGAGTCAGGCCTGATCGTCGTGAAGCGGACGAACTGTGCATCTGCCAGATCCTTTTCATTCGCCGCAGCGCAATCTTTTACGCAACTCACCACCGTGAATTAGAACCACGAATGGAATCAGAAAGGCCCACGTCGGCTGCATGGTGGGCGGGAAACACTACACACACACACACACACAAGTCACACGCCAGATTGCATCAGCCAAGGGGTCAGACACCGCAGACTTCAGATTTGGCGGTTTGCAACTCTCGACTGCAATCCAAGCTGCCCCCGCCAAATCTGAAGTCTGCGGTGCCTGACCCGAATGTCCCGAAAAACGCTGGCGGCCGAAAACTGCTGCCTGTGCCGTCCGTTCCGTTGATCGGCGAGTTGTTGACCGCTTCTACTTCGCCGTCCCTGTGTTGATGTAGAGCTTCACGTTGTGGGTGGCTCGGCCACCGGCTACCAAGTCGGGGCGGCCGTCGCCGTTGAGGTCGGTGGCGAAGGCGTCTTCGACCGCGATGCCGCCGTCGTCGATGATGTGCTTCGTCCACTTCGTTCCGGATTCATCGTCGCTTGAAAAGACATATAAGCCTGGACCTTTGACGGTTCCTGTCCCGGCTTCTCGATGCCCGATGACCACTTCGTCCGAGCCGTCTCCATCCAGATCGCTCGTCCAAACCGCATGGCCTTGTTTCAGCGTCTCTTCGATCACGATCCGCTTCATCGGCAGTGATCCATCGGCGTTGTTGAGATAGATGGCGACGCTGGTGCCGTGCATCGGTTCGACCGTCGCGAGGAAGCGGCCTCCTTGTTTGAGCTGGCCGACTTTGACTTCGCCCGCGCCGCGCAGTTCCGGTTTGTCGCCGCTGGCTCCCGTGCCCAGCAGAGTCTTGGTGAAGGCCCCCCCTTGGCGCTGGATGAGGAAGACTCCCTCTTCGCCCGAGACGATGGAGTCGAGCCGGGCGTCTAAATCCCAATCAGCGTGCGTGTGCGCGTGCATTTTGTTCACGGACGCATCGAGAACAGTCGGCATCCAGCGGTCGGTTTTGGGTTGCTTCGGAATCTCAAACGCCAACAGCCGAACACCCGTCGCACCCTCGGCACTGCGTGTCAGCGGTGAGGCCACCAACTGCGGCCGTCCGGTCCCCAGCACGTCGGCGAAACTCATGCGGTGCGTCGTTTTCTCTTTGCCGATGAAGTGAACACCCCATTTGTCTTCCGGCTTCGCACCGCGCGTGATCCACTGAATGGTTCCGCTGTTCGCCTTGATCCAGCCCGCGCCGATCGCGAAGTCGAGTTTCCCGTCTTGGTCGATGTCGAGTGCTGCGATGCAAACGTGTTCGGCTTCGAGTTGGTCTTCCAAAATGATGTGCTTCGTCCACGATGGTGCTTCGTACCACTGCACACGGTTCTCACTCACGGCCACGATGTCGAGCTTCCCGTCGCCGTTCACATCCGCTGAAGTGACGGCATAACAGACGTTGCCAATGTTCGGGTCGATCACATGAGCCTCGAATTTCGGGACTCCCGCCTCAACCGGCAGGGGTGCAAGAGAACCGGACAGCATCAATGACAACGTCAGCGACAACACAACCTGAGTCCGCAGCATGGTGAGATTCCTGAGAGGGCGGAGGGAACGAACCGGAGCGCGATGCTACCATGCGACCCGCGCGGTGAACGAGTCCACGCGGAGCGGCCACTCACACTCGGTTGCAGTCGTTAATTGGTGGTCCTGCGGAACGGACTGTGAAACAAGGGGTGTTGTGAAGGTAGCCCTGTCGCTCCGCGACAGGAAGCGCGATCAATGGGGAACGCCGATCTGCTGAACCGCCTCAAACTAACCAAGAATGTCTTTCGGGCGGTCCCGCATCCTGTCGCGGAGCGACAGGGCTACCTCCAATTAACGACTGCACCCCTCACACTCGCCACCACTCGTGTCGAACAACCTCTTCCGCCCAAACCCTCTCATGATCGGAGTTCGTCGTGGCCAGTTCCGTTGGATCGCAGCTCTTCGGATCGCAATTGTCGTGGAGCATCCTCGCCACGTTTTGTCGGTCGTTGGGGACGCTGCTGCATTCGGGCGTCAACATTTTGAAGGCGGTTCAAGTTGCGGGAGGCCAGTCGCGACATTCGACCTTGCAGCAGATCTCGAAGATGATCGTCGATGATTTGCGGAAAGGTCAGGACATCGCCGCTTCCCTGCGCGCACATCCCGGTCGATTCCCCGAGTTGATGATCGACCTCGTCTCGGTCGCGGAAGAGACCGGTTCGTTGCCCGAAGTACTCGCGTCGTTGGCCGATCACTACGAAAACCTGCTCCGGCTGCGGAGATCGTTTGTGGGAGCGGTCGCATGGCCTCTGTTTCAACTCGTTGCGGCCGTGTTCATCGTGGCCGGGCTGATCTTCATCATGGGACTGATCGCATCGGGCAAAGGGGGCGAGCCGATGGACATTCTCGGCCTCGGCCTGACCGGTGCATCAGGCTCACTGATGTGGCTGTTCCTGTGTTTTGGCTCGGCGCTGGGCTTGTTCATCGTGTACCAGCTTCTGACACGAGGGCTGCGTGGCCGAGCGACCATGCACGCGGTCGTACTGCGCATTCCGGTGCTGGGTTATTGCCTCCGTTCCTTCGCGATGGCTCGGTTTTCGTGGGCCTTCGCGCTGACTCAACAGGCCGGGATGCCGATCGGGCCGAGTCTCGACGCCAGCTTGAAAGCGACTGCGAATGGTTCGTTCGCGGCGGCGGCTCCGCAAGTGATCGGGATGGTGCAGGGGGGCGAAGACCTGTCGGAAGCTCTCGCCGCGAGCCACCTGTTCCCCGTTGAATATCTCGAATTGGTGCGCGTCGGCGAGGCAACTGGCACCGTTCCCGAGACGCTCGAACGACTCAGCCCTCAGCTTGAAGAGCAGGCGCGACGCAGCCTCGCCGCACTGACCGGAACGCTCGCGTGGATGATCTGGGCACTGGTCGCGATGATGATCGTCTTCATCGTCTTCCGCATTTTCATGATCGCTTACATCGGCCCGATCAACGATCTGTTGAAGCAGATGTGAGTTTGCTCCGCTGCTTCGGGACGGCCGCGCATTCCGATGACCAGCGAGAGTTCGCTGTAACGCAGGGCCGGTTCCACCGGCCACCCGTGCCTCACTGAAGCTGGCCGGTGGAACCGGCCCGACGCGATCGTCTCGGCGTCCCCCGCACGGTTCACAATGCCACCTCGGTGACAGGCGGCTCCAAACAGTCCGGCTCAACGATCACCAACTGGACCGCCGAGATGTTGCTGCCTTACACGCTGCTCAAGCCAATGCGAAACGTCCCGCCCCAACCGGGCACTCACTGGCGAGCCAACTTCTACCGCGTCGATCACGACGACAAGCAGGTCACCAGTTGGAGCTGGGTTCCCGTGGGCAGAAGTTTTCACGAGATTCAAGAGTTCGGAACGCTGGTGTTCGAATAGCGCGTCGCTGGTGGCGAAGAGCAGCGCAGACGATTGAGTTGAACCTCCGTCACCGCCACCATTGGCGGCCTCTGTTTGCTACGAGATACCCAGTGCTGATTTCAGACAGGCGTCAATCTGTTTCAACAGGCTTGTTGAGAATGTGCCCAGCACCTGCCGCACATCCGACTGAGGGATCGTGTGCAGCCGGTTGCAACGCACGGCAGGGTGGCCGGGGTTGGAGCCGCTTTGGGCGAAACCCCGGTTGTTCGCGTCACCATACTCCGGGTCTTCGCGGAGCGCTCCAGACCCGGCCACCCCGCCGCCATGCTTCGTCGCCAGAACTGCCACCGCCGCGCGTCGTCATTCATCACAGACTCCTGAGAACCGTCGCCACGTTCGCCAGAACGTGGGAGACCGGGTGACCAACCCACGCTCTGGCGAACGTGGCGACAGAGCGAAGCTCCTCGATGCACGGATCTCCGAATGAGATTGCATGCAAGGAGATCATTGTTAGCCAGCGGGCGGGCTAACTAACGCGGAATCGACGGCCTGAGAAGACTCAACGCCGTGATTGACAAGCCAACTGGCGCATGAGAAGTTGCGCCACGTCCAATGACCTCCCGCATTCAGCCTTTCGCCAATTTAGCCTGCGTGCGGGTCAATTCACTGTTAGGTGCTTACCGCCATGGGCCTCTTTTCATCCGTGCTCCATATGCACGACAAGCCGCGCGAAGACTTGCTCCCAGCGCTTCACGCCATTCTCCGGGACGCCGGGTTTTCGCGCGCCGACACATTGCCTGTCCCCGCCGCAGGTTCACACTGGCTGCCCAACCACGACAAAGTAGTTGCGGCAGGCCCGTATTACCTGGTATCGCCTCTGAAGGGACATTGGCTCACCATCATCGAGGCACATTTTGCGCTCGAATCGCAGGGCGTTCCGCATTTGTCCGATCTCGGCAATCGCCTCAGCGCCGCACTATCGTGCTACTCCCTCGCGCTGGTCGTGCATGATGACGACTTGTTCTTTTACAACCTGGACCGCAACGGCGAGGCGCTCGACGGCTATAACAGTTGCCCGCAGTATTTTGAGCAAGAGCGATTGCCTGACGCCCAGATTGAAGAGCAGCGCCACACGCCAGAGCCGTTTCGGCCGTTAATGCCGGCGGGTCGCTCGCTTGATGAACTTCGTGCATTGCTAAATCGCGGCTGGTGGAATGGGTACGATTCGGGAACTCTCGGCGAGAACGGTGTGGTCGAAGACGATGACGACGGCTTCGTGTTCGAAGGTGAGCGGATGACCGCGTTCGGAACATTGCTGCAACTTCATGGCGATCAAGGCGAGTATCCATTCGCAGCATGGGGTGAAGCCGACGGCAATGTTTGGCCGGAGTTCGTGGCGGTCCGATACCGAAAATGCACCTAACAAGGCGGTCAACCCGAGCGGCGGATCGGGCGTGTTCTGAATTCAAAGATCCTTGGCCGCCGCCGGGTTACCTTTGTCGTTAGCAGACCGTTGAAATAGAGGGCGAGTCGTAACCCGCAGCGTCAGCGAGGGCGTTTTTCTCGGAGAACTCGTGTCGAGATCCGCCCTCGCTCACGCTGCGGGTTACTTTTTCAACGGGGCGTTCGGCGTTCCTGTCACGATGCGATCGAGCGGCTTTCGCTACAGCAATTCTTCGATCGGCTGGCCGGTGCCGTAGATTATTGGAACGGGTTGGCCGGCGGGGTTCGTGAAGTGCAGCGTTTGGGCGATCCCCAAGACGTGGAAGCAGGTTGCCATCAAGTCCTCGGGTGAGACTGGGCGGGCGAGCGGGAAGGCTCCCTTCGCGTCGGAGGCTCCCAGGACTTGCCCCATTTTCAAACCGCCTCCCACGAGGAGCAGCGGATTCAACGCAGCCCAGTGATCGCGGCCCGCCTCTTTGTTGATGCGCGGCGTGCGACCGAATTCGCCCGTGACGATCAGCAGCACGTCGTGGTCCATGCCGCGAGCGTACAAGTCCTCGATGAACACCGACACGGCGTGATCCACCAACGGGCACATCAACTGGCAACTGGGAAAGATGTTCTTGTGATGATCCCAACCGTCGATCTCGCCACTGGTGCTGTTGTTGATCGTGACGAAACCGACGCCCGCCTCGCACAGCCGCCGAGCCAGCAACAGCTCTTGTCCCAATCCCGGTCCGTACCGATCACGGAGTCGCGCGTCCTCGTGTGAGAGATCGAACGCCTGCCTGGCTTGCCCCTGAATTACTCGCACGGCTTGCTCTTGGAAACCATCCATGCCGACCATGACTCCGCTGGAATCGTCACGGCGATCCAATCGGTCGAGCGAATTCAACAGCGCGCGGCGATCGGCCAGTCGCTCGCGCGGCAGCGTCAACGACATGTTGGCGAGCATCGTGTTGCTGGCGGTCCCCAGCCGAAACGGAGTGGATGCCTGGCCCAACCACGCTGCGTCGTCTCCCTCGTAACCGGGAATGGTTCTCATGCAGACGTAGGTGGGCACGCCCGCATTAGGATGGACCGGACCGCGTACTCGTGAAATGACCGAGCCGATCGACGGACTCGTTTGCGGAATGCGCAGCCCCGACTTGCCGAAGAACTGCGGCGGCCAGGGGTGACCGGTTTTGACCCAGTGAGCCGCTCCGCCATGATCGCCGTCTGCGTGAGTGAACGACCGCACGATCGTCATCTTGTCCGCAAGCTGAGCCAGCTTGGGAAACAGACCGCCGAACTCCACGCCCGGCAGTCGAGTCGGGATCGAACCGAGCGAGCCGCGATACTCCAACGGTGCGTCCGGTTTTGGATCGAACGTCTCGAACTGTGAAGCTCCCCCTTCCAAAAAGAGCATCACGATCGATGTCTGCTTGGCCGAATGCCCGCTCTCCGCCGCTGCCGCGCGAGCCTTCAGCAAGTCGGCCAGCGTCAACCCCAGCCAGCTCGAACCACCGACGCGCAAGAATTCACGCCGCCCGCTACGCTCGCGCCGCAGGGATGACCGGCAAGTCTCGTTGAGATGCAACATCACATTCCTCTTGGGCGGTTCGGCTTAGCAGACTGTTGAAAAAGGGCATCTCAGGAGGGCGAGGCTCCCGCCGAGCCGCGAGAAACAAGTGATATCCCAATCAAGAACGGCTCGGCAGGAGGGGTGGGCGAGGATTGAGCGACAAATTTGAGGGCGGGGCGTGAGGTTGGGCTTGTTGGTGAGACCGGCTTGGCCTCGCTTCGTCCTCGGTGAGACCGTTCTTGGAGGCCGCTGGCAAGCTGGACCAAGGAGGGTCTCATGTGTTTTACACCGATTCGCACGCGCGCGAATCGTTCTTTTCGAGTGATCGTCCAGTCGCTGCTGGCCGACGACACTCTCCCGTTTGCGGATGCGTTGACTGTGGAGCATATTCAACAGGCCTTCGACGACGAGCAGGTCGCTCGCCACGGTGAGCCAGCCGTCGCGTCGGGGACCGCGCCCTATAGACCCGATCGCACGAATATATACTCTGGCACGACCATATCAGATGGCACGAAGTCCGACGGCGATTCCGGATCTCACAGTGATGCCACTGTCTATACGCGCGCACTCACACTCTGGGCGATGCTTTCCCAGACACTGAGTACTGGCGTGCATCGGTCGT
>JAYVOX010000188.1:0-2306 GCA_043757695.1 Schlesneria sp. | reverse complement strand
GTAGGGTGGGCACTGCCCACCACAATCGGTCGTGGATGGTGGGCAGTGCCCACCCTACAGAAGGGATGACCTTCGCCTATCCGGACAGACACCTAGTTCACGTCGATGTTGGAGGTCCGACTTTACGACGGGTGGTTTCGGTCGATGGAGTCCGGCAGTCGCTCAAGACGAAGCCCGCTGGCGAAGTGCCCGCCAATCCAAGCTCGGCCATGTTTGAAAAGTTGGCCTCGTTTCGTTGCGTCGGCTACAGGACGAGCGTTCGGCCGACCACAGTTCCCAGTGAGGATCGTGTGGCCTCGCAATGTCGCGCACTCAGAGTACGATGACGCCGACGGCTCTTGCGACGGGCCGTCTTTGTTCGCGTGGTTTGCCACGCAGGGATTCGCAGAGTCATTCGTTGCTGGAGCGTTGTTCATGGCCAAAGTCTCCGTTGAATGTCCCGGTTGCGCCGCGAAGCTCAATCTCCCCGACCGCAGCAAACTCGGGAAGAAGATCAAGTGCCCCAAGTGCGAGGAAATTTTCGTTGCGGAAGCGCTGGACGGAGGCGACGACGAAGTGGTCTCGTTCGATGAGGACGAAGCCCCCGTAAAGTCGATCGGCAGTCGCAAGCGTGGCAGTGGCAACTCGGCAGGGAAGAAATCCGGCGGCAAGCAGAGTGGCGGAGAAAGCGGTGGCAACAATGCCGTGCTGATCGGCGGCGGTGTTGCAGTGGCCGTCGTGCTATTGATTGCGGGTCTATTTTTTGCGGGCGTTTTTGGAGCAGCCAAAGCCGAACTCGCGCCGCAGCCTGTTGCGGTTGCTGCCCCAGAGGCTGCTCCAGTAGCACCGGCTCCGCTCAGTCCCGCAGAAAAGACGCTCGCGCTGCGTTGGATGCCAGCCGATACCGAACTGCTGATTCACTTGAAGGTGGCTGACATCTGGGCGGCACCGTTGTTGAAGTCGGCACTCGATCTGCCGAAAGTTGTGGCCGGTATCGCCGACTTCCAGAAGCAGACCGGCTTGCTACCGACCGAAGTTGAAAGTGTCACCGTTGGCGTGGCCGATTTGTCGGGAGCCATGCTCCGCTCGAAAGCGGCAGAAGGAACCAATGGAGCGGCAGCACCTCCACCGATTTTCGGTCCGCCCGGAATGATGCCGCCAAATCCGTTTGGCAATCTGCGTCCCGCAGACCAACGCTTCGTCGCCGTGATTCGCACAAAGAAGTCGGTTGACCTGAACGCACTCATGCAAGCCGCTGGCGAGAATCAACAAAAGGAACATCAGGGCAAGACGTATTTTGAAGCGGCCTCCAAACCTTCGCAGCCGAGTTCGGGCGTGTGGGCTCCCGATGCGAACACGCTGGTCTTCGCCACCCTGAAAGACTTGCTCGCGACGATTGATCGCGGTGAAACCGTCACTCCACGTCAGGAATTCTCGAGGCTGGAACATGTCTCGCACTTCATTCTCGCCAGCATTGTACAGGAGCCGAAACCAGGAGACCTCCCGGCAGGGATCGAGCTACCGATTCCAGTCGCCATGATGCAGTCGGGGATCAAAGATTATGGCGTTACTGCGATGAGTCTCGGGCTGTCGATCAAGGGTGGGTTTGATCTCAACGTGGCGGTCTCCAGCAGCAGTGCCGACGGATCGAAGAAGCTGAAGGGGGAACTTGAAACTCAGTTGGCTCAGGCCCAGAGTCAGTTCGGACTTCTCAAAGGTGCAGCGCCCCCGTTGCTCGGTGAACTCGGCCAAATGCTCCTCGACAACATCAAGCTCGATGAACAGTCTCAACAAGTGCGACTTGCCACGAGCGTCCCCGATTCTGCTCAAGGGAAGCTGGAACAGTTGCCAGCGCTCCTGACCGTGATGGCGATGACCGGCGGCTTGAACCCGCTGATGGATGGCCCCAGCAAAAGCCCCAGTTTGGGAGCTGTCCCTAGTCCAGCCGCTGCGAACATTTCTCCCAGCCAGTTCGGCCAGCAGCAAAAACCAGGTGAAACCGAGCCAGTGGCATCGACACGCGCCGGAGGGCTTCCCGTGGGACTCACGCTCACCGCGAGAACCAGTTGGAACGACTTCCCGATCCCCAGCTCTGACGGGAAGCAATCGGTCCCGGTGCAGTTGATGCTCGACGTAAGCGGCGACTCACTGAAGTCCTACTGTGCGTTTGGCCAAGTGACCATGAAGACCATGTCGATCGAAGGCGGCTCGCTGAAAGAGTCAAAAAACTCCTGACTCTACCGGATTGCAGGTGTGATGTTTTCAAGTGTTTCGAGCCGTCATTATTGCCCCAACGGGCAACGCCATTAACCATTTTCTCAAAGCAC
>JAYVOX010000187.1:0-8489 GCA_043757695.1 Schlesneria sp. | reverse complement strand
TTTGGGTGGTCCCTGCTGCGAAGAAGTGATCTTCAACTCGATTGATTGGTCGTTCACTACGGCGACGCACCCTTCCTTGGGCGCGTCGCCGTTTTTTTTGGTAATCGACTGCGCGGTTCCGCCGTGTGTTTGTATTCGCGTCTGAGGGCTGCTCGACATGGCTGACAACTCCCGGTCCAATTTTGGTGCTGCTCATCTTCCCCCCCAAAACCTCGTCGCTGAAAGAAGCGTTCTCGGCAGCGTTCTGCTGGAAAACCACGCCATCGACGATATCGCCGATGTGTTACGTGCAGAGCATTTTTATAGCGACATTCATCAGTCCGTTTTTTCCGCCATCCTGCGTCTGCATGAGGGGAATCGTCGTGTGGACATCGTCACTCTGGCCGAGGAATTGGATGCGCGAATGCAGTTGGAGGATATCGGCGGCGCTGCCTATCTACTTGAGATATTGGAGACCGTCCCTCATGCCGCTCACGCGAAGTACTACGCCGAGATCGTTCGCGATAAATGGATTCAACGCAGCCTGACCAACGTCTGCACGGGGATCCTGCGAGACTGCTACGAAGGGTCCGACGACACGGCCGATGTCTTGAAGCGAGCGGAGGACGGCATCTTTCAACTTCTCGCCAACCAGGAAGCGGGCCAGAAGTTGACGATGGACGAGATCATGCATGCCACTCTCGACCGTATTAACACGCGCATGGGAAAGGAAGGCTCCATCAGTGGCCTCCCGACTGGTTTCAAGGAACTGGATCACCAAACGAACGGGTTCCAACCTTCGGAACTCGTCATCATTGCGGCCCGCCCGTCGATGGGTAAGACGGCGTTCGTTTGTAATATCGCCGAATGGGCGGCCGGTGCGGGTGAGACCGGTACGCTGATCTTCAGCCTCGAACAATCCAAGCTCGAACTGGCCGAACGTTTTCTCTGCATTCGCGCCAAGCTCGACGGACACCGCTTGCGTAAAGGACAACTCGAACCGGCCGAGCGTCATGCCCTGCTCGACGCGGCTTCGGAACTGAGTCACCTGCCGCTCTATATCGACGATCAGCCGGGTCGTACTGTCGGCCAGATCAGTGCCATCTGTCGGCGACTCAAGCGAAGCAAGGGTCTCGGACTGGTGATCATCGACTACTTGCAACTGATCGAGTCGGATGACAAGCGAGCGAGTCGCGAACAACAGATCTCGCAGATCACGCGCCGGTTGAAAGGGATCGCCAAAGAGTGCGAGCTACCCGTGATTGCCCTCTCTCAGCTCAATCGCGGCGTCGAACTCCGTGAGGACAAACGCCCTCGCCTCGCCGACCTGCGCGAAAGCGGCGCGATCGAACAGGACGCCGACATCGTGATGTTTTTGCATCGCCCCGATGCCTACAACCCCGACGACCGCCCGGGCCTCGCCGAGATCGTCGTTGCCAAACATCGCTCCGGTCCCACGGGCATCGTGAACCTGCAATGGCGGCGCGAGTCGATGAGATTTGAAGACCACGACGGCGGCATCGACACCTCGGGTGCCTCGGGCTTTTGATCGTGCTACACCACCGAGCCGTGAACTCCAAAGTCACGATTCGAGAAACCTGCTGCCGGACAAGTTGCTTCACTGCGAGCGATCATGATCGATGACATTTCCGGTTCGGTGTCGATTCTGTTTCGGCGGCTGCGGGCTGGCGAGGCCTCTGCGGTGGAACGGATTTGGGATCGCTTTCGGCTCCGACTGAAGGGCCTCGCAGAGAAGGCACTCGCCGGTCGTGGGAAAGGAATGGCCGACGCTGAGGACGCTCTACAAAGTGCCTTCATCTGCTTCTGGCAACAGGCGGAGCGAGGCGACTTCGGCGACGGAATGACACGCGACGATCTGTGGAACATCCTCGGCACGATCACCGTTCGCAAGGCACTTCGCCAGCAACGGCACGAGTCCGCACAGAAGCGTGGCGGAGGCCACCGTCATGAAGCCCTCGATCTCCATGAGACCGCTGCTCCACCGAACGACCCCGAGTTCGACACCGTCTGCGCCGAGATGCTGGAGCTACTCGAACCCGATCTGCGGTCGTATGCCCTGCTCCGCCTGATGGGAAACAAGAACCGTGAGATCGCTGTTCAATTCGGTTGTACCGAACGCAAGGTCGAGCGAAAGCTGCAACTCATTCGAGCCGTCTGGGATCAAGAGGTCGCTCGTTGGTAGGAGTCAGGAGACGCTGACCTCCTTCATCGAGTCAAACGTCGTCGGCTGACCCCAATAACAAAGGCCTTTCTAAATTTCTCGAAATTTCATGTCGGTAAACGCCTGCCGTTGGGAATCTACTTGGTGAAACATCCGCATCACCCGTGAAGAAGCCTCCGCCATGAGTCCCCTCCCCTGCTCTGTCGAAACGTTGCGTGAGATCGACTCGGCCTGCGACCGGTTTGAATCCGCGTGGTTGGCGGGACGCCAGCCACGTGTCGAAGAGTTTTTGGTGGATGCTCCCGAGCGAGATCGTGAGGCCTGGTTGTCGGCGCTGCTGGATGTGCAGCGCGAGCTGATCTGCCGCGACAACGCTGCTGCGCCCGTCGCCACAGTCCCGCTCGTCGCACCGCGCGTCACGGCTCCGACCGTCGCCACGGTTCGGTTGCGAGTCACCGCCGGGCCACATGTCGATCGCGAATTTCAGTTCGATCAGCATGAGACCCTGCTCGCGGGACGATCCAACTTCGCACAACTCCGGCTCGTCGATGATGTCCACTTCTCACGCAATCACTTTCGCCTGGAGGTCAATCCGCCCGACTGTTTTTTGATTGACCTCGACAGCACCAACGGCACGTTCGTCAACGGGAAGCGAGTTCGTCAGCAGAGCCTCAAAGACGGCGATGTCGTTTTGGTGGGAGACACCGAACTGACGGTGACCTGCTTCGATCCGCGAGCCACTGTGGCACGAGCGACTCCGATACCAGCCCTGCCGCAGCCGACGACGGAGGCCGTCGCGCCACAGCCACGATTGCCCACCGTTCCCGGCTATCGCATCGAGAACGAAGTCGGTTGGGGCGACCTCGGTGTTACCTACCGGGCCACGCGGTTGGCAACGGGCGAGCTGTGCGCTTTGAAGATTCTCACCCCCGCCGACCGGATGAGCGAACGAACGGTCCAAGTCTTTCTGCGCGAAGCGGGTGTCCTGAACCAACTGCATCATCCGCACATCGTCCGCCTGCTGGACCTTGGCTCGTCGCGAGGTCAGCTTTACATTACCACCGAGTTGGTGCCCGCCGTGCGCTGGGACTCCGTCATGGACAAGGCCACGCCAGAGACTCGGATTCGCGTGGCGTGCGGCGTCATCTGTCAGGTTCTCGACGCGCTGGACTACGCTCACACGCGATCGTTCGTCCACCGCGATATCAAGCCATCGAACGTGCTGGTCCGGCGCGAGGGCCGAAAGCTGGTGGCCAAGCTCAGCGACTTCGGCCTCGCGAAACGGTATGCCGATGCCGGGCTGAGCCAGATCACGCGCGATGGCGATGTCCTCGGCTCGTTGCCGTACATGTCGCCCGAACAATTTATCGACTCGCGCCATGCGAAGCCCACCTGCGACATCTACTCGGCGGGGGCGACGCTCTACCGCCTGCTGACCGGTCACGATCCGTTCGTCTTCGCCAAAGGAAAGTGCAAGTTCCGCTCAATCCTCGAAGACGAACCAATCCCGTTGCGCAAGAGCTTCCCCCAGGTTCCAGAACCACTGGCTAGGATCGTTCACCGCGCACTCGCCAAAGACCCGTTGAACCGCTTCGCATCGGCCGCAGAGATGCGTCACGCGCTGCTGCCCTGGGGACGACGCAAGACCTTTGGGAGTGCGGGGGCTTGACCCCGCTTTCCAATCGTCGCGGAGCGACTTTCTTTCTTTTCGTCGCGATGAACGATGGACAATGGAAAAAAGGGCTGCGCCCAAAGTTCCAAAGCTGTGTCGAGCCACTGCACTCCCAAAGCCAGCGGTGGAAAATTGCTCTTCGCCTGTTCTAATCCGTCCATTCCACTGATCCTGTTCACGAGGGCCACTCCCATGACTGACCGGTCCAAGCCGACAAACACTGAGTCTGTTCAGCAGTCGAAGAGCAGTCGTGAGACCATCGCGCCGAGCGGGTTGGATTCGGCTCCGACCGGCAGCGGGCTGTTCGACTCCCTGCCCGCCGCGTTTGGGCGGTTCGAGGTGCGGAAGCTGCTCGGTGCCGGAGCGATGGGCAAGGTCTATCTGGCCTTCGATCCCGAGATGCAGCGCGAGGTGGCTCTCAAGATCCCGAAGTTTGAGGCGGCCGACGAGCCGATCTTGCTGGAGCGGTTCTGGCGCGAGGCCCGGGCGACCGGCGCGATGAATCACGACAACATCTGCGGGATGTACGAAGTCGGTGAGATCGGCGGAACGCACTTCATCTCGATGGAGTACGTCGATGGATGTCCGCTCGCCGAGTACATCGGGTCGGACCAGCCGCAGCGTCAGGTGGCGGCGATTGTTCGCAAGCTCGCGCAGGGATTGGCGCACGCTCACGAACGGGGTTTCATTCACCGCGACCTCAAGCCATCCAATGTGATGGTCGCCACCGATGGTCAGCCGAAGATCATGGACTTCGGGTTGGCGAGGCGCTTCGGTGTGACGGGCGACATCCGGCTGACGCAGTCGAACACGATCGTCGGTTCGCCCGCGTACATGTCTCCCGAACAGGCTCGCAGCGAAAACGACACGCTGACCCCCGCGAGCGACATCTACAGCCTCGGCACGCTGTTCTTCGAGTTGCTGACGGGCGAGCTGCCGTTCAAGGGGCCAATGGCCATCGTGCTCGGGATGATCGCCATGGGTAAGGTTCCGAAGCCTTCCACGATCCGACCAGACATCGATCCCGGACTGGAGAGCCTGTGCCTGAAGATGCTGGAAAAAAAACGTGATGTTCGCCCCCAGTCGATGACCGAAGTCGCCAACTCGCTGACGGAATGGTTGAAGGGCCGAGACTCGTCTCCAGAGATCGAGGTCTCGCCAGAGTCAGGTAGGGCCGGTTCCACCGGCCTCGTCGATGATCGACTGGACCGCTCAGCGGCCGGTAGAACCGGCCTTACATCTACTGCTCCACTCGCCCCCAAGCAGCCCGCCACTCCGCCCACGTCCAAGAAGGCCGACTTCCTGACCGAGCAACAGCAGCGCGTGACCGATCTGCTCGACAAGCATCAGTACGGCTCGGCCATCGAGTTGTTGGAGAAGATGATCAACCTGCGCGACGCGCGGTTCGAGAAACTCGTCGCATGGGCCAAACCGAAACTGAAGGAGGTCCGCGCTACCGAACAAAAGCTGCGCGAAGCCTCAGCCCCCTCGTGCGACACCGCCCAACAACTGCTCAAGCACTACGACTACACGGGTGCGGCGGAGTTGCTCGCGCAGGTTCCGCCCGCCTACCGCAGCATCGAGCTGCGCGACCTGTTGGAAAAGGTCACCGACCTGCGCGACGAGTGCGATCACCTGCAACGCGACATCGAAGCAGCCGTCCGCACTGGCGACATCGAGACTCTGCCCGCCCTCGTCAAACGCCTGTACAAGCTCAAGCCCAACAACAAGGCCATCAAACAACTCGCCGCCGACGTGAAACAGCACGGCGCAAAGAAAGTCATTGCCCTCCGCAAAGGCCAACGCCGCTTCCTCGACCCCGCCGGGCGAATCATCGAACCAAGCCAGATCGTGCTGGGAGTCATCGCGGTCGTGCTGATCTTCGTTGCCGTCAGCCTCATCGTCAGGAATTACCTTGCCAAGAAAACACCACCTCCGCCACCTCCAGTTACTTCACCACCTGGCAAATCGTCTGTTACTCCGAAGCCTGATCCACACGGTGGTGCGGCTGGCGGAACCGGTGCCGATCCGAAGGGTGTTGAACCAACCATTCAGCCTCCAGATGTCACGTCAACCTTCACGGGAATGAAGCTGACACTGATCCCGAAGGGGACGTTCACGATGGGATCGCCCGACACGGAAGCACAACGCGGCTCGGACGAAGGTCCGCAGCACACGGTCCAAATCTCGCGACCGTTCTACATGGGCATCTACGAAGTGACGCAAGGTGAATATCAGCAGGTGATGGGGACCAATCCTAGCTCATTCAAGACCGTCGCGGGGCAGGACACGAACCAGTTTCCGGTCGAAATGGTCTCGTGGTTCGACGCGATTGATTTCTGCAACAGGTTGAGCCTCTCAGAAAAACTCGCACCGTACTACACGCTGACGGCAGTTACTCGCAACGATGCTCTCTCGATCAAGATGGCGTACGTCGCCGTGGCTGGTGGGGACGGCTATCGCCTCCCCACCGAAGCCGAGTGGGAATACGCCTGTCGGGCTGGAACCACCACACCGCTTCACTTCGGCAACACGTTGAACGGTGATCGTGCCAATGTGAATGGGCACTTTCCCTACGGGACGACGACGAAGGGGTTGGACCTTTTGAGAACGACAACGGTCGGTTCGTACTCCAAGAATGCCTTCGGATTGTTCGATGTCCACGGAAATGCGTGGGAATGGTGTTTTGATTATTACGACGAGAAGTACTACAGCCAGTTTGCACGCCAGCCAGCGATCGATCCGACGGGACCGGCGACAAGTACCGACAACCGACGTGTCGTACGTAGTGGTTGCTGGGATTACTATTCATGGGCAGGCCGTTCCGCGTTTCGGAACAGCGACCCGCCAGACGCTCGGAAACACGGCAATGGTTTTCGGGTGGTGCGTTCGGTTGCGCCCACAGCTACGGTCGGAAGTGCGGCGAGTCCTCCGACCAACACCAATGGCACCGGCGCGGCTTCAGGCACACAGGACATGACGGTCAAGCCAAGTGAAGGCTCGCCCGTGACACCGTTTGAGATACCAACGAACGGATTGAAAGGGCGACAACGTCTGGCGGCCATCACGCCGCCACAGGCATGGCGGCAACCAGGCGTGTTCGCCTCAATCACTGGAAGTGGCGAACTACGTTTCCCTTCACTCCCCGCTACCAGTTATGTACTCGATACTGAAATCGAAATGTCCCGTAAGGAGGATCGCATCATCTTTCGGTTTCTAGGAGTTGACTTGTCACTCGGCGATGTGTGGCCGGAACACAAGAAGGGTCAAGGTTTACTGTGTCATCTGTTTTGGGCTCGCGCTGGAACAGTCTTCTGGAATGGTCACAGAGAATTCAAGTTAAATGAACGGGTCAAATTGAGGCTCGTTGTGGTCAACCAAAAGCAGGTACTGCTCCTCGATGGTCGTCCGATTCTTTACGGCTCGGGATGGCCAGCCGATTTGGATTTTCAAGTGACTGCTACAGGGCCAACTTCCAAGGGCGTTATCCATCGGTGCGAAATCCGAGAAGTGCGAGAAGACGATGTTCGGTCGCTCGGCTGGAAAATTCCGGAATGGACAGTGCGTTCCAACGTCGCACAAACGGCTGACCTCCTCAAAAGTCGTGACACTCTGCTTGGCAACCGCCCGGAAGAGGGCAAGGCGTTTGTGCTGCCAGAATCAAACATCTCCATGAAGTGGATTAAGGCGGGCGAATTCGAGATGGGTTCGGCCGATCCCAAGAAGAAAGATTCCGAGCCAGCACATCGCGTGAAATTGTCGCGAGGATATTGGATGGCAAGTTACGAGACGACGCAGACGCAGTTTCGGAACGTGAGGGGTGCCGACGCCAGCCGATTCAATGGCTCGCCCCACCTCCCCGTTGATTATGTGAGTCACCACGACGCCAGTGTGTATTGCGAAAGACTGACGGCAAGTGAGCGCAAAGCTGGGCGACTGCCTTCAGACTACGTTTATCGCTTACCAACTGAAGCGGAGTGGGAATACGCATGTCGTGCCGGATCGAGTAACGACTTCAGTGTTCCCGAGGCTAAGTTCTGGCACTCGGGGACAAGTCAGGAGCAAACACACGAAGTCGGAACTTCGGAGCCTAATGCCTGGGGCTTGTACGACATGTCAGGCAATGTATGGGAGTGGTGTTACGATAGTTTTGGCCCGTACTTCAAGTCCGAACCGCCTCCAATGAATCCTGTCTTCCTCAGCAAGAACTCGGGGAACTACGTTATCCGTGGTGGGGCGTGGTGGACTGCTGCGCAAGATTGTCGTTCTACCCGCCGTGACCAGTCGGCAGGCGAGGGATTCGTCGGATTTCGCGTCGTATTGGGGCCAGCATTTAGACCAGGATTCGGGCTTTGGCAGCACTTGAACGAAAGGCACGTTCTACTTGCAGACGGCAAGATCGATACCCGCGATTCTAAGGACACATGGTCAATAACTGGGCGAACGCTCATCCTAAAGTGGAAACGTGCGAATGCACCGAATGGTTTCTGGATCGACAAATGTAATCTGTCGGCGGATGGCCAGTCGTACACGGGACGAAATCAACGCGGTGAGCAAATCACCGGACGCAAACTGCCGGATTATTAGTAACGTAGGGTGGGTCGAGTCTTCGAGGCCCACCAATGACGTCACGCGGTTACGGTGGGCCTCGAAGAC
>JAYVOX010000186.1:0-2316 GCA_043757695.1 Schlesneria sp. | reverse complement strand
GATGTGCAGCGGACGACATCACCGATCTGTCGCTCATTTCACGCGACGCGCGAAGACCAATTCGACAACATCATCCCACCAACGCGTGAACGGTTACCATTTTCTGAGATCGAATCAAGACTCACACTGGATTATTCAATTGAAGGCGGAGGCGAGGGTGACCGCAATCGGAAGTCTGCGGCTACCAGATTGACTGTCGCGATAGGGTACGACAGAAGACCGCATCTGATCGATGGATCGATGGATCGACGGCTCGCACCAGAGCTATTTTCAGATTGACGCCAAATACAAGCAATTGCAGGAGATCCTGATCAATCACGCCATTCGCGTCTATGGCTCAGTTATCCGCGAATTTGGAGGGATGCCGTTTTGGCGCAGACCGCCAGCGAAGTGACCAACGTTACTTCTACAATCCGTCCGTTGTTGTTCACTCGTGACCTTGAACGACGGTTCGTGTACGAGACTGAATCGCGTGCTCAATTCCGTTTACGTCCCGAAGCCGCAATCGAAGCGACATCAGCGCCAGATCTTCTGGAAGACAATCAGAAAACTTCAGGCATTGGACAGCACTTTCGTCGAGGTTTGGCATGAATTCGTGGACGGTGCGAGTGCGGAGATGGTCGATGGCCTGTTGCACATCAGACACATCATCTCCGTCCTCAAATGTGAATGAAAAACTATCGTGTTCAACGCGGCTGCGGGTCGCTTCGGAGAGTGCGGGGGCCAAGCTGGCATTTGCCCCGTGTCCGGCAAAAGTCCACCAGGTGACGTTGCCATCCGGGCCCATCAGGATCGTATTGTCCGAGGGCGTCAGCCAATCGTAGTCGGCACGAATCTGAGAAAGTTTCTCGCGGGCACGCTGCGACCAGCACGCTCGCTCTTCGCTGGTAGCCAGTAGGCGTTGGATCGATTGGCAAATGCGAAATCGCAGACCCTGCCCGGCACCTTTCCACCGGGAGCGCCCTTTTTCTTCAGTGACTTCGACATAGGCAACCATGCGCGACCAGTCGATGTGAGTCACCTTCTAGGCACGCCCACCCAGCAGCAAGACGCGGGGGCCTTCTTGTTTGCCGAGAAACGTCAGTTCATCCACAAACCCCAGTTCTTGGCGACCATGCAGAACGGTAAAAAGCGGAGGCGAGAGGAATACTGACATCAACTCCAGGAAGTGCTTGCGGCCGAACTCCCCTTCGCCTCGACGACCAATCCCAAGGAGTCCCTGCTCGTCCCAGAGCAACTCTTGAGTGAGCATCCATTCGACAATCCATTCGACAATCCATTCGACAATCCGTTCGACAATCCGTTCGACATTCTCGGAAGGCATCTGCCGAAACGCCGGCACGTTGGCAATCCACTCACACCAAGTGCTTCGACCGATTCCCTGCTCCTGAAGAATCAAGGCCATGAGTTGCTGCGCGAGCACGTGGTACGGTTCGGCTGGCGGAACAATCGGCTCGACATAGCCCTCGGACCAGAGGTCGATCAAACTGGCCGCTTGAATAAGCGATTCGTCCCGAGTCGCCAAGAACAGGCAGTTGCGTGTTGAACCCGAGCGGCGACCTGTCCGACCCATCCGCTGTAGCAAGCTGGAGACCGTCGCCGGGCTATCGATCTGAATCTCTCGATCAAGGTTGCCCACGTCGATACCCGAGTTCCAACACGCTGGTCGCCACAATCACGCAGTCGTCTCGGTTCGCGAACGCATCCTCAGCTTGGTGTCGCTGCTTCTGGCTGAGTGAACTGTGCGTGACGAACGCCGTCACTCCGAGGCGTCGCAGTTCCAGACCGAGCTGCTCGGCACGAGCTCGACTGTCGATGAACACAAGCCGCTTCTCGCCACGGTGCAACCGAGAGATCGCGATCGCGGCATTCTGGAGTGAACCGACATAATCGAGTTGCACATCGGCGGGCGCTGCCTCCGCCACGGGACGTAAGTACACATGGCGTTTTCGTTGGCAGCTTCCCGCGAGCCAGTCCACCAGCACTTCGGGGTTACCCACCGTCGCAGACTATCCAATCCGCTGGAGTTCACGACCCGCAAGCCGCGTGATCCGCTCCAGCACTGAGAGCAAGTGCCAGCCACGATCATCACCCGCAAACGCTTGAATCTCGTCGATGATCACCACTTGCAGACTAGGAGTCTGTCTTGGTAATCGGGGCAACCACTGCGGTTATAGATCGCGTTGTTGGTTTTGTGTTGTGTGAGCGTGCGTTTGATTGGTTGGTTGGTTGGTTGGTTGGGCAGGGAGGTGGGTTGTGGGTGAGAAGACGTATCGGGTGTGGCGGCCGGATCAGGCGTGGTTGTTGCCGCCGTCG
>JAYVOX010000185.1:0-8510 GCA_043757695.1 Schlesneria sp. | reverse complement strand
CGTAAATCCGGGCGACCGCCGACAGGGGAACTCGTCCGCCCGTCGGTAGGTCCACGATCAGCCGACTGATGGCATCGACTTCCGTCCGATGCTCGTCGTCCAGTCTCACCACGAGGTCGAACGTGCGTGAACCGTCCAGGATCGTCGAGACGACTCGCCCATTGAGGGCCGTCTCGACATGCCGATTCACTTCACCGGGCGTCAGTCCATACCGCGCGAGTTGTCCGCGATCGAGTTCGATGCGGAGTTGTGGGATCAACGTCTGCGGCTCAACCACGGGCGGGGCGAGACCGGGGATGCCGGTGATCGCGGCCTTGATTTCGTTCGCCTTCTGTCGCAGCACGTCGAGGTCTTCACCGAAGACCTTGATCGCAATCTGAGCCGACACACCGGAGAGCATGTGGCTGATGAGGTGCGACAACGGCTGCTCGACTTCGTATTGAATGCCGGGAATCTCGTCGAGATCCTTGCGCAACACGGCCAGTGCCTCGCGACGGCTCAGCCCGCTGTCGGGGTTCAGCGTGACGATGTACTCGGTAATGTTGACTCCCTCAGCGTGCTCGTCCATTTCCGCACGACCACTGCGACGAATGAAGGCTTTGACGAGTCCCTTGCTTGTCCCCTCGTCTTGGCTTTGTCGTTTAGCCGCTACGCCATCGGCGTGCGTGCTGGTGGATGCTCGACTCTCATTCGCTCCCACGCCGTTGGCGTTGGGGCTAAACATGTGCCGTCTCAGCCCGGCATCGACCATCGCGCTGGCACGGTTCGACGTTTCGAGTGCCGAGCCGGGTGGAAGCACGACGTTGATCTGTGCGGCACCTTCATCGAATGCTGGCAGGAAGTCGGAACCGAGACTGACGACGAGTAGGCCCGCGACCACGAAGCCCGCTCCCACACAGGACAGGATCGCCGTCAGACCGGCTCGGCTCATGCTGAACTTGATGACGGGAGTGACCGCGCGTTTGAGAAACTTCAGAAAGAAACTGTCGTGGGAATGACTGTCGCCACCGGGTGTCTCGCGCTTCGCCTGTCGTTCAATTTGCCGGGTCAGCAACAGGCTGGCGAGGACTGGCGTCACCGTCAGTGAGACCAACAGCGACGCGAGGATCGACACGATGTAGGCCACTCCCAGCGGCGCGAACAAGCGGCCTTCGATCCCCGACAACGCGAACAGTGGCATGAAGACGAGGATCACCAGCATTGTGCCGTAGACGATGCAGGCCCGGACCTCGATGCTGGCGTGATAGATCACGTCGAGCGCCGGCTTGGGTTGAGGCAACCTCGCGTTGAGGTGCAGGCGGCGAAAGACGTTCTCGATGTCCACGACCGCATCATCGACCAGCTCGCCCATCGCGACCGCCAGACCGCCGAGCGTCATGACATTGATCGACAGTCCAAAAAAGTGAAACACCAGCCCCGTGATGACGATCGACAGCGGAATGGCCGTCAGCGTGATGAACGTCGTGCGGACATTCATCAGGAACAGGAACAGGATGATGAGCACGAGGATCGCGCCGTCCCGCAGGGCCTCGATCACGTTGTGAATGCCCCGGTCGATGAACTCGCGCTGCTGATACAGTTCCGTCTCGATCACGATGTCGGGTGGAAGTGCATCTTTCATCTCATCCAGAGTTTTGACAATCGCATCGGTCAGCGAACGAGTGTCGGCAGTCGGCTGTTTTCCGATCGTCAGCACCACGGACGGATGGCCGTTGACCGACGAGTCGCCTCGTTTGACCTGCGGCCCTTCCACGACACGGGCCACGTCGCGCAACAAGACCGAGCGACCCTCCTGCGGCTTGACGACCGTCTGTTCCAGATCGGCCATGGATTGGATGCGACCGATGCTGCGAACGAGGTACTCCAGCGACGCCCGCTCCTGATAGCCGCCCGTCGCGTTCTCATTGCTCTCGCGCAGCGCGGCCTCGACCTGCCCCAACGTCACGTCGAACGCGAGCAGTTTGGCGGGATCGACCTTCACCTGAAACTGCTTCCGCCCGCCGCCCATCGTGACGACCTGAGCCACGCCGGGGATCGTCAGCAGCCGTTGCCGCACCACCCAGTCGGCCAGCGTGCGGACTTCGATCGGTGGCGTCGTACCGTCTTTGCTGTACATGCCGATCATCACGATCTGGCCCATGATGGAACTGATCGGAGCCAGTTCGGGCTTGACCGTTTCGGGCAGTCGATCGCGCACGATGGCAATCCGTTCGTTGACGATCTGCCGCGCGACGTAGATGTCGGTGTTCCAGCCGAACTCGACATAGATGACCGACAAGCCGATGCCCGACGAGCTGCGCACCGCTTCCACTCCCGTCGCGCCGTTGAAGGCGACTTCCAATGGCAGCGTGACCAGCGTCTCGACTTCCTCGGGAGACAGGCCGGGACACTCGGTCATCACGGTCACTCGCGGACGAGTCAGCGACGGAAAGATGTCGATCGGCAGCGTGGCCATCACCATCGACCCGGACACCAGCGTGACGAGGGCGAGGCAGACGATCAGCAGCCGATGATGCAGGGCAAACTTGATGAGTGAGTTCATGACGGATGTCTCTGTTCTTTATCCCGAAGGGATTGCGTCTTATAGCCCAGGGTTGCCGCGCTTCGCGGCTACCCTGGGTTGGGTCTTCCGCGATCAACCATGACGCAACCCTTGCAGGGTTGATGTGACTCATCGCCTTTCATCCCAGGGTAGCCGCGAAGCGTGGCAACCCTGGGCTATGTGACGCAACGCCTTCGGCGTAGGAAAACAAATGCGACACGGCTACGTCAGTGGTTGTGTCCTTCGTGACCGCCACCGCCGCCACCTTCTCCCGACTTCTTCTTCAGTTCGAGGTTCAACTGGTACGCCTGATTCTTCGCGACGACATCGAAGCCCGGCGTGAGCGTGCCGTCGTTCTTGATGACGGCTTGTCGGCTGTCGAGATGCTCAACGCTGACGGCCGTTCGTTCGAGCCGCTTGCCGTTCACACGGAACACGTAGGCATCGACCCCGTCTTTGGCAACCGCCTCGGCGGGCAGCACGATCCGCTCGGGCAGATGCTCGATGGGCACGAACAGCCGCACATACTGTCCCGGCTTGAAGGTCCAGATGTGGAAGTTCGAGCCGTCTTCGCTGATCACCTCTTTCAACTCTTTGTTGAGCAGTCGGAGATGAAACTTCTGGATGCGGGTCGCCCCGTCCACTGAGTTGTCGATGTAGCGAATCTTGAGATCGTCGCGCACGAGCGGTTGACCATCGACCGTCTCGAACTCGGCGCGGATCGCCCAGCGCTCCTGCATCGCCTGCCGCACGAGCGGGGTTTCACGCTCGAAGGCCATCCCCTCGATATTGAGGATCGTGTGGAACGCGAGGTCCACCATTTCTTCACCCGGCTGGACCAGCTTGCCGGGAAAGACCTCGATTTTCTCGACGGTGTAGACGTGGCCCGCCACGGCCGCGTTCGGCACTTCCTCCGCGATGGCCACGGCGGGGATGACACGCTCTCGTGTACCGGGCGGCTCCGTCTGAGCGGATGGCTCGGCCACGTTGGGCTTGGCACCGGGGACGTACACCGTGAACTGCCGAATCAAAGTCTTGGTCTCGATGATTCGGCCAATCTGGTCACGGGACAGGCCGCGCACCGACAGTTCCTGAGTCTCGATCAACTGCTGCGATTCGAGCCGTTTCCGCTCGTACTCCTTCTCGATCTTGTTCTTCGCCGGGAGCGAACCGTTCTCGACGAGCGGCGTGATCCGCTTGAGTTCGATGTTCACCAGTTCGAGGTCTTGCAGCGTCTTGAGCAGTGACGATTGGGCGTTGCTCAGTTGCTCCCCCGTGGGTTGCAGATCGAGCAACGGATCGCCCGGCTTCACGGACTGACCGGGGAAGACGTGGAGTTTGGTCACGACACCAGCCAGCGTGGCGGGAATGCGTCGTTCGCTGTGTCCCGGTTGTTCGCTCACGACACCCGGAATCTGGACGGTGCGCCAATAGTCGGTCAGTTCGACTTCGGCCAACTCCAGCCCGAGGTTCTGCCGGGCCTGATCACTCAACATGAGTTTCCCCGTTGCCGCCTCACTCCCGTGATCGTGCCCCGCGTGACTGGCATGATCGTGGCCATCCCCTTCCGAATGCCCCTCGGACGCGGGCTTCGCGGTCGCCTTGGTCAGCAACGGCTGCCAACGATCGCGCGTCACGTAGGCCGTGCCACCGAGACCGGCCACGACAGCCAACCCCACCAGTCCATACAGCCCTCGTCGAAGTCCACTCGTCATGATTTGATCCCTTTCAACATCCGTTGCGAGGGGACTCCTTTCCCCTCGCAACGGAACTTGCATTCGGCCGCATGTCATGCGGTCACGGATTCGTCTTCGTATCCCCGGTCTTCTGCTCGGCCAACCGCCGTTCGCGAGCCGCCGCGCGTTCCGCTTCGATCTTCTCGTTGCGAGCTTTGGATGCCTTCTGGTGCAGCTCGAACTTCCGCTGCTTCTCCGCAGCGATGGCGGCCGCTTGCCGGATCGCCGCCGCCTGCTGTGCCTGGAACTGCTGGGCCTGCTGTTGGCGAAGCTGCTGCATCATCTTTTGCTGGTTTCGATTCGAGCCGCGCGCCTGAGCCTCGCCCGTTCCGATCGAAAACATGGTCATCAACAACACGGCGAAACCGATGTTGACGAGGTGACTACTGTTCATGGTTCATGTGCTTTCTAGGGAGTACTCGCCGCGAAGAGCAGGCCCCACCCGCTGGCAACGTCTGGACGGACCTTAGACCAGTCGAATGAGACCTGCCCGTTCGCGCGTGAGCCGATTGATTTCAAACTTACTTTTTCTTCTTCTCGTCGTGCTTGTGGTCATCGTCGTGGCCAAGGTCAATCTTGGCGTTGAACGGCTTGCCGTCGATCTTCAACAGCAACCGGGGGTCGTGCTCCTTGTGGTGCAGGTCATCGACGAGTTCCTCATCCTTCAGCGAAAACGCCGAAGACATTCCCTTCGGATCAGTCTTCTGCGGCACAGCTTTCAACTTGAACGTCTCCACCTTGCCGTCGTGCTTCATCGTGATCGTGATGTCCTTGGCGGGGATGGCGACGTAGTTCTTGACCTCGCCGTCCATCAGGTACACCGTCACGGTGTGCATCTTTTCGTCCACCACAAACTCGGCGTGATATTCCTCTTCACCGAGTTCCAGCAGCGCTCCCTTGTGAGGCCCCACTTCGGCGTGAGCATACGCATCGGCCTTCGCCGCAGGCTTGGTTGCCGGGGGAGCACCAAAGGTTTGTGAAATCAGTGCTAACCCACAAATGGCGGCGAGCAGCAGGGCATCCCACTTTTGAACAGTTGCGAAATACATGATTCTTCCTTGTGTCAGCAGGTTGGGCCGAGGCGACGTGACGCGGGTCTTCGTCACACGACAAAGACGATTTGCGCGCAGTCACGAACGGTCGCCGAAGCCCCAAAGGTCGAGTGCTCTCTCTCCGTCAGTTGCGGGAGAACACATGAAGAGATTCACCGTGCGAACCGTCATCCCGGACGCTGCGCGTGGCGATCAAAAGGAGCCGCTTAGATGCGATAGACGCAGAGCGCCGAACGCTGCGGACACGAAGAGAGTGGCGGGCCGGAGCCGTCGCCGTAATGGGCCGCTGCTGTGCAGACGGACATCCCCAAATGCTGCGAGAGATCGAACGCAGCAAAACTCAAGCCGAGGCTGAACGCCTGCTGGGGCAACTCAAACCGCGTGGCCGACACGAAAAAGATGTGCGTGCCAACGCAGATGTGGTGCTGGTGGGAATGATCGCCGGGGCAGCTTTGATGCTCGAATGGTTCTGAATTGGACGGGACTGAGTCCTCGTGGCCGCATCCGCCCGAATCGTGATCATCGTGGTTGTACTCGATCTCACAAACGTGGTCAGCAACGCAATGATCTTGGTCGCACATGTGAGTACCCGCACCCACGCAGCAACAGCAGGCAAACTGCTGGACGGCGAACGCCACGAGCATCACGAGTGAGACCAGACGATTCACAATTCATTCCTTGGCAGGCAACGATCCAGACTATGCGTGCTTGCCGAACTCTGTCAATCGCGAACTTGTTCTTCTCACACCATTGGAAGCATCAACCATACCAATCGACCTTCGTGGTCCAACATCTTGAGCAACGCTGGTGCAATGATACAAACCCGCGTTTTTTGCCTGTCACATCGACTCTACCCCGCCATCGTTTGGAGGACACAACGGCGAATGAAAGTTGCCACGGAAACTCTTCGATCTGCGTTAATCCGGCCAGTTCGGCTGCGGAGAGCCACCGGGATTCGAGGGCCTCAATGTAGCCGAGATTCGATTCCACGAGAGCACGTTGAGTTTGCAGGAGTCTCAGAAAATCTGAGCCTTCCCTGCGCGAAGCCCTCTTGCATGATCTTCCCTTCTCACGCTTTGGATGAAGTCTTTCGTTACGTGCCTCCAAGGCAATGATTTGCGCCGTGTCACAGCCGAAATTAATCACTGTCCAATTTGGGCTGCTGGCAACAATTGCTTCGCGGCGCGATCTTGGACCTCGTTCAGCAGCGCCCGCTGCCGTTGACCAGAACCGCCCGGCTGGTTTTGGATGGCCGAGCCGATGGCGGCGGGGTTGAGACCGCCGGTCAGTTGCAGGCCGTTGATTTCGGTGACGACCTTGTGCAGTTCGGTGAGGGCTTCCACATAGGCCAACTGGCTTTCAAAATAAGTCTGCTGCGCGACGAGCACCGGTACGAATGCGGTCTCGCCAGCCGTGTAGAGCTGTTTTGTGAGCAGCCAGTTTTCCTCCGCGCTCGGCACGATCGTCTGCTTGAGGCGTTCGGTCTGTCGCAAACTTGTCTTATATCGCCGGAAGGAATCAGCGAGTTGATCGCGCAGGACCAATTGCACGCGACAGATTTCGGCCTGATCCGCGCGGATGTCAGCGGATGCCTTGTCGATGTTCCCTTGATTACGGTTGTAGAGCGGGAGCGGCAGCGCCACGAGCGTGCTGACCGTCGTGGCTTGTGTGGCCCGATCATATTCCGCCACGGTCTGCAACGTCACGTTGGGGATGGCTTGAGCACGGGCCTCGCGATACGTGGCCCAACCATGATCCAACTCCGACTCGGATGATCGAAGTTGCGGACTGCGGGCGAGCAGTTCCTGCCAGCAGGTCTCCAAATCGAGGTGAGGAATCTCACCCGCCAGATCGCCTACGAGTGGAACGGGCTGCATCGGTGATGTTCCAGTGATCGTGGCGAGTTGTTCCCATGCGGCGGCGTAGCGGTACTCGGCGTCTTCGAGACTCAACCGCACTGTTTCAAGCTGCACCTTGGCCTGCAAGACATCCGTCCGCGTTCCCTGCTTCCCCTGCAACGACCGTTCGGCAATCCCGAGACTTTCTTCCGCGATCTTCACCAGCCGCTGGGCCACCGCCATCCCTTCCTGCGCGCCCAGCACTTCGTAATAGCGAATCTTCAAGTCGTTCAAGACTCGCATGCGTTGGGCTTCGACATCCCACTGAAATCGTTTGACCTCCTGCGAGACCGTCTGCTGAGCCAGATCGAGTTTATGGCCGGTGACGAACTCCTGACTGAGGAAGACGCCGTTGGATTGCTTGACGGCAGAGTTCGACGCGCTGCCATTCAGATACCCGACTTGCGGGTTGGGGTAGAGTCCGGCCTGCCGATAGGTTCCCCGTTCCTGATCGACCGCCGCCTGGGCCTGCGACAGAGTGGGATTGTTCTGCAATGCGAGAGATTCCAAGTCCGCCAGCGACAGCGCGGCAGACTGGCGTTCGGCGTATGGAGTTGACGCGCTTTCGGATGCGAGTACAGGCGGCAGACTCGCTTCGACCGGGGCTGCGGCGTCCAGCGCTGACTCTTCGTCACCACCGACGAGACGAATCGTCGAGCGACCGTACGCGGGCACTATTTCAGCCGCTTGCGATTGTCGGGCAGGTGCGTCCGCTGTGGGCACTTCAGAGCTTGGTAGCGAGTCACGCGAAGGATTGGATGCCAGCGGTCCTCTGCTGGAACGCGAGTTCGCACAGCCACAAGTGAAGCCGAGCGATAGTGACAGCACTGCTGCCATTGTGCAGACGAACGTCCTGAAAAACATTTGATCCCGATCATCCGTGATGGGTGCATGTTTGCGGTCATTGACCGTTTCGACCAACAACCGCTTCAAGTCCGTCCGTCTGTATCTTCGGACGCGGCCTCAACGAGCGGACAATCGGAGTCCCCCGCCCTGCCGTAAGCGGCAGAACAGGTACAGCTTGACAGTAGTTTGCCCAGGCATGGGCGGCGCACGGTGTGACAGGTGCTTGAGGCATCTCTCAGAATGCTACCTTGGTGGTTCATTGTCGTCTTGAAGGTGTGTTGAACATTCTCATTGACCTGTGTTGGCACTGCCTATAGCTTGTCGCAGGTTTGAAATCTTCTGACTCTACCGGATTGCAGGTGTGAGATTTCTGAAGCCCATCAGTGAGGTTGAGGCGGTGAGGTTGTGGAGCCAGTGTTCGTGATAGCGTTTTCCG
>JAYVOX010000184.1:0-8517 GCA_043757695.1 Schlesneria sp. | reverse complement strand
TTGCCTCTTGCCACTCAGAGTTGGAAACGACCTCAACATGGCCGTACCGAAGCGCAGACAATCGAAGGGCCGGTCGCGTCGCCGACGAAGC
Source organism: Schlesneria sp. (assembly GCA_043757695.1). GTDB lineage: Bacteria > Planctomycetota > Planctomycetia > Planctomycetales > Planctomycetaceae > Schlesneria. Next base: position 8,426 of record JAYVOX010000184.1, on the reverse strand, counting down.
CACGATGCCATTAAAGTTCCGCAGTTGCATCACTGCCAGCAGTGTCAGACACGCATCCCGACACACATTATTTGCCCGACGTGTGGCTATTACATGGGGCGTCAACTGCTCGAAGTCGAGGAATAGACCTCCATGCGGATTGCCTTGGATGCGATGGGTGGCGACTTCGGTGCTCCGCCCAATATCGACGGAGCGATTGCAGCCCTGAAGGACAATCCTGATCTGCAAGTAACGCTCGTCGGTGATCTGCCGACACTCGATCCTCTGATCTCCAAGTCCGGTTACTCGGGCGGGCGTCTGCACGTTCATCCCGCAGAGGGTTGGGTCGAGATGGGCGAGAAGCCGATCGAGGCTTTGCGCCAAAAGCCGAAGTGTTCCATCACCGTTTGTTGGCAGTTGATGGCCACGCAGCAAGTCGATGCTGTGGTGAGCGCGGGCCACACGGGAGCTGTTGTCGCAGCGGGCCTGCGGACTCGGCTGTTCTTGAACGGCGTCAAACGTCCTGGCATCGCGGTCGCGCTCCCGACAACCAAAGGCAAGACGGTCCTCATGGATGTCGGTGCCAACCCCGGTGCTCGGCCGGAACATCTCGTTCAGTACGGCGTGATGGGTTCGATTTACTCTCGTGAAATGTTCGGTGTCGAGCGTCCGTCAGTCGGCCTAATGAATATTGGAAGCGAAGACGGCAAGGGGACGGATGTCGTTCGTGAGTCGCACTCGCTCTTCTCGCAGAGCGTCTTTAACGACCGGTTCCTCGGGAACGTTGAGGGACGCGATCTGTATACCGGTGCCGCCGATGTTGTGATCTGCGAAGGGTTCGTCGGCAACGTCTTGCTCAAAGCGGCCGAAGGGCTGGCGGAGATGATGCTGAAGACCGTTGCCGCCGAGGTTCTCGGCGCATTGAACACCGAGAAGGCACTGGCCATGCAGGCGTTTCATAACCTAGCCAAGCGGTTTGAATACCACGAAGCCGGCGGTGCTCCGCTACTGGGCGTGGACGGGATTGCCATCATCTGTCATGGATCGAGTACCAGTCGCTCCATCCAGAACGCCCTGCGGTTGGCGACGACATTAAAGGCGCGTCGGCTCAATGAGCAGATCGTCGAAGAGCTTTCGCGCGAGCCTTCGACATCACTGGCTTGACCCTGCTCCGTGGCCAGAACCCAGTTCAAGTTCCGTCGTCGCCGAGTCGTTCTGTTTTCTTTGGCGTGAGTTTTGGAGGAGCCTTCAATGAGCCGCACCGCATTCTTGTTTCCAGGCCAAGGAGCGCAACATGTCGGGATGGGTGCGAGTCTCTCGGAGAAGTCCCCTGCTGCGAGAGCGCTGTACGATCAAGCCAGCGACATTCTTGGGTACGACCTCGGATCGCTCTGCTTCTCAGGCCCGGCCGAGCGACTCAACACAACGGTGGTGAGTCAGCCCGCGTTGTTTGTCAGTAGCCTCGCCGCACTGGAGACATTGAAAGCAGATCGCCCTGATGTCGTCGAGAGTTGCTCGTTCGCAGCGGGACTCAGCTTGGGTGAATACACCGCGCTGACGTTTGCGGGGGCGATGACTTTTGAAGACGGGTTGCGTGTCGTGCAAGCACGCGGTGAGGCTATGCAGGCGGCGGCGGATGCGCACCCTTCCGGAATGGTGAGCGCGCTACTGCTGGATCGCGAGCAAGTCGCCCGCATCTGTGCCGAAGCGGCAGCGGGTGGCCAGATGTGGATCGCCAACTATCTCTGCCCCGGCAACACAGTTCTCTCGGGCGACAAGGCTGCGTGCGATCGGGCAGTGACTCTCATCGAACAGGCGAGCGGCAAATCCATCCCGCTGGCAGTCGCGGGCGCGTTTCATACACCACTGATGGAGTCGGCCTGTGAGAAGCTCTCCGCAGTTCTGAGTACCGTCGCCATTAAGTCTCCTCGCATTCCAGTCGTTTCCAACGTCGATGCCAAGCCGCACTCCGACCCCGAAGAGATTCGCCAAGTTTTGGTGAGGCAGGTGACTCAGCCCGTCCTTTGGGAGGACTCCGTTCGCTGGCTGTTGGCACATGAAGTCGATTCCTTTTTTGAGATCGGCCCCGGCAAAGTGCTGAAAGGGTTGCTCAAGAGAATCGGCCGGAAGTCGAATTGCGAGTCGGTAAACGACACGCCATAGAGTCTCTCAAGCCGCTCATTCCCCGCTCTTCTACGAGCGAGCGTTTGAATCTCTTCGAGATGTGGTCGCGGTGAAACTGCTGCCGCTGAATCGGTGGCTTCTCCGGGTAAAATTGCGATTGCAATGGATGCTTGCGGGACTCTTTCCTGCGGTTTACATGTCCACAGAAACCCGGTATACCTCCCCGCCCTTGAAGGCCAGCGGCGGTGTTTGGCCAGCGCGGTTTGTCCAGATGTGATCGCGGTGTTCGACACGTTTGATGAGTTGTTTTGAAGTGTGGAAACTACCTGCTCCGAAGGAGTGAAGCGTGGCGTCGGTTGAAGAGGTCAAAGAAAAAGTCATCAGTATCGTCAGTGAGCAGCTCAATATTCCCAAGGAGGATATTAAGCCTGAGAGTGCGTTCATCGCGGATCTGAAAGCAGATTCGCTCGACCTTGTCGAACTCGTCATGGAGTTCGAGGATGAGTTCGGTGTGCAAATCCCCGAATCCGACCAAGACAAGATTCAGTCGGTGGGTGATGCCGTCAAATACATTATGGAAAAGCAGTGACGGATGCCCAGACGTGTCGTCGTGACAGGGATGTCGGTTGTTACCGCCCTCGGAAGTGAACTCCCTGAGTTCTGGGAGCGGTTGTGCGCCGGCAAAAGTGGGGTGAGCCGTCTGGAGCGGTTCGACTGCTCCGATTTCAAAGTGAACTTTGGGGGTGAGGTCAAAAACTTCAAGCCCGAGGAAATCTTTGACGGTAAGGAGGCGCGTCGTCTCGATCGCTTTAGTCAGTTTGCACTGCTGTCCGCGCAAAAGGCCGTCAAACAAAGTGGCATCGACTTCACCAAGGAGTCCGATCCTTATCGCTGTGGCGTCATCATCGGCAGCGGAATTGGCGGGCTGAATGAGATCGAAGAACAACATTCCAAGTTGTTTGATCGCGGTCCTTCCCGTGTGTCTCCACTCATGATTCCCAAACTCATGGTTAATGCGGCGAGTGGCAATATTTCAGTGTTTTGGGGACTGAAGGGGCCGAGCAGCGCCGTCGCCACCGCGTGTGCGTCTGCGAGTAACGCCATCGGCGATGCGTTTCGGCTGCTTCAACACGATGTCGCGGATGTCATGATCGCGGGCGGAAGTGAAGCCGCGATCACGCCCATGGGGCTATCGGGATTCGCTCGAATGGGGGCGCTGTCGACTCGGCTGAATGCCCCCGAGGCCGCGAGCCGTCCGTTTGACCGTGATCGTGATGGATTCGTGTTGTCCGAGGGAGCTGGTGTTGTCGTCTTGGAAGAGTACGAACACGCGAAGCGTCGCGGTGCCCCGATCTTTGCCGAGATGCTTGGCTATGGAGTCTCTTCTGATGGATCGCACATGACTGCGCCTGATCCCGAAGGAGCGGGAGCAGCTCGTGCGATGATGTCGTCGCTGCGAGATGCTCAGTTAAATTTCGATCAGATTGAGTACGTGAATGCGCATGGCACCAGCACCCCGCTCGGTGACAAGGCTGAGACGAATGCGATCAAACGCGTGTTTGAATCTCACGCAAAGAATGGGTTGTGCGTGTCCAGTACCAAGAGTCAACTGGGTCATTTGCTGGGAGCATCCGGCGGTGTTGAGTTCGTCATCTCAATCTTGGCGATGATGCACCAAGTGATTCCGCCCACGATCAATCTTGAGAATCCAGACCCTGATTGCGACTTGGATTTTGTTCCGAATCAAGCGCGCCAAGTTTCGCTGAATCGAGTCTTGTCGAACAGCTTCGGATTTGGTGGTCACAACGCTTGCCTGGTCGTCGGCAAGGTCGCGCGAGTTTGATTTGTAAGAAGTGGAAATGAGCAGGTCTGAGTTCGTCAATCCTGCCTCGGTTGTCGAATGTTCGATAAGTCGTCGCGTTTGAGGCGTGACGGGTTTGTTGGCGTGGTCGTCACGGCGAACTTGGTTGCCGCTTGGTAATGAAGTGTCCATGATCGTCCTTCATCACGTTTCGTTTCGGTGTTCGATGCGAGCTTGGTGTCTCTCTTGTGGAGCCACTGAGCGAATCGGTGGCCACCACAGTTTGAGTGAACATGAGCGACACTGAACAAACCTCCCGACAAGTCGTGATCACCGGTATTGGCGTTTTAAGCCCGATCGGAATTGGGATCGAAGAGTTTTGGAAAAATCTGTCCGAAGGGCGGTCGGGTGTCACCCAATGCAACTTGTTCCCCGGTTTTGCGGCTCCCGATGGAGTGGGTGGCTCAGTTGCCAACTTCACGGAAGAGTCGGCTCGAAAAATCTATCTGAAGGACCAACGCAAGAACATCAAAGCCATGTGCCGCGAGATTCAACTCGGCGTCGCATCGGCCAGCCTTGCGCTGCAGCATTCGGGTGTGTCACTCGACTCCATTGACCACGAACGATTGGGGGTCGAATTCGGTGCGAACTTGATGCTGAGCGATCCAAATATCCTCGCGCCGGGCTGTGAAGCCTGCTGTGATGCGGGCACCAATCAGTTTCAATTCGAGCGTTGGGGCCAAGAGGGGATTCCGAAAATGGAACCGCTATGGCTGCTACGCTATCTCCCGAACATGCCCGCCTGTCACATCAGCATTTCGTCGGATGCGCGCGGGCCAAGCAACTCGCTCACGTTGGATGATGCCTCGGGAAATGCGGTACTCGGTGAGGCGATGCGGATCGTGTTGCGAGGTCACGCCGACATCATGATCACTGGGGCAACCGGAACCACGCTGCACCCGATCAAGACTCTGCATCTCGCACTGTGGGATGACATTGCCAGAACACCCTCCGCTCCCGGATCGCGCTGCCGTCCCTTTGATCGGGATCGTTCTGGACGAGTCGTCGGTGAAGGGGCTTGTTCGTTCATTTTGGAAGACCGCGACCATGCGGAGCGTCGCGGAGCCAAGATTTGGGCGAGGTTGCTTGGCACCGGATCTTCGTGCGTATTTAGTTCCACGGGCGTCGCTGGAATTCGCGCTGCACTCGCCAACGCGATGCGATCCGCGCTGCGTGACGCCAACCTGACTCCCGATCAGATCGGCCACGTGAACGCACACGGATTGGGAACCAAAGCAGCGGACATCGAAGAGGCGGCTGCGATCCTCGAAGTATTTGGAAGCGATCTCGGTCGCCGAGTTCCAGTCACAGCCCCCAAGAGCTTCATGGGGAACTCCGGTGCGGGCTGTGGAACTCTCGAATTGGCGGCATCGGTGGTCGGGTTGAGTCGCGGATTGATCCCACACACGCTGAACTACGACACCCCCGATCCCGCCTGTCCGCTGAACATCGTCAGCGGTCAGCCACGCGAGACCGACAACCGCATCGTCCTCAACATCAACGTGTCACGCGCTGGTCAAGCCAGTGCTGCCATCGCTGAGGTCTACTGATCGCGGGCGCCGCGCGCCGCTTTGAGTGTGCGCCGTTCTCAACCGGCGGCTGGCTTTCGCCATGTTGTTTGAGCGGGCGCCGATGGGCTGCTCGATTGAGCCGTGTACCGCAATCCTGTCGGCGGAGCGGCATGACTACAGTAATAAGGAGAGCGGCAGAAATTGTCCTACCGCGATGTAGGATGGGCACTCTTGCCCGTCCGGATTTCTGTCTTCAAGCCGAGACGGGCAAGAGTGCCCATCCTACAGGGACATTTCTTCTTGCCGCTCGCCTAAGTACGCAGGCAACCGCTTTGATCGCTCGGCTGTGCGCTACTTGGCGGGGGCGAATGAGCCTTGCGCGAATTGGGCACCGCGATAGGCTGAGAGTTGGACCGCCTTTGTTTTCAAGACCTCGGCGTAGAAGGCGGCGGCGTTGGTCTTGTCGCCCGCCTGTGAGCGTCGTTCGGCGATGAAGTAGTACGCCTCGCAAAGCTGAGCATTCTTGAGGTTCGCGTCGGTCACTTTGCTCACCGTGTTCACGAGGTCTTGCTCGGAAATCTTGCCGTTGAGGAACAAGACGAGAGTGTCGATCCAGTCACGCTCTTTCTCGGTCTTTTTGGCGGAGGCTTCGACGATCGGAGCGGCCGCGTCGGGCTGGCCCGCTTGAACGAGTACCCAGCTTCGCCACGGGTTCAAGTAACGCATGGTGGCGTCGAGTGCGACCGCTTGATCGAACGCGGCTTGCGAACCGGCAAAGTCTTTCTGGAAGTATTTGGCAAAGCCGAGGTCGGCGTAGGCGACGGGATTCTTCGGTTCGATGCGAATCGCTTGGTTGTAGTCTTCGCTCGCACCGGCGACGTTGCCCTGCGCGAGTCGGCAGGTGCCACGGAGGCTCAGAAAAACGGTGTTGGTCGGAGCGATTTTGATGGCTTCCGAGAAGTCGGCTTCGGCCCCTTTTAAGTTGCCTGACGCCTGTTGAGTGAAGCCGCGATTGGTGTAGGCGACGGCGAATTTCGGGTCGATTTGCAGAGCCTTGTTGAAATCGGCGACAGCTTCGTTGAAGCGGTTCTGTTGCTGCAAGAACAGCCCGCGATTGTTGAAGACCAGCGGGTTTGTGGGGAACGTCTCGACCGCTGATGAGAATGCGGCGAGAGCCTTGTCCGGCAGCTGGCTGACCACATAGCTTTCGGCCAGACCGACATGGCAACCGAGGTGTCCGGGGAAGCCCTTGATGGCGGCTTGATAGTCCTGAATCGCCGCTTCAAAGTTCTTGAGATGGATATAGGCGGCCGCGCGTTGATAGAGCGCATTGGCTCGCTGTTCTGGTGTCAGCGTCGTTCGGTCGAGGACGCTCTTGGCAACTTGCAGCACGACATCGGCGTGTTCCTTACGTCCCTCCAAATTGGCGAGAGCCGTCATGCCGTACATGTATGGGAGGTAGTAATTGATCTCATTGCTGCCGCCGAGACGGAGTGAGTCTCTGGCGTCTTCGACTCCCAATCGCAGCTCCTTGCCGTTGCGATTGACGACGCCGAGTTCCACGTGAGAACTGGCTCGCAGATAGAGCGCGCCGTGATCTTTGGGGTTCTGCGCCAAGACGCGCGTCGTCAGGTCGAGGCACTTGGCGAAGTCGCCCTGCTGATAGGCCGCTTCCGCCTCCGTCTTGAGTTTGTCCGCTTCGGTTGTCCCTTGGGCACCGACGATTCCAGCAGAAAACAGGATGAGAAACAGGCCGCAAGCGCAACCGTGCAAGGACATGGCAGACTCCCAAAGCGAGTGTGATTTCTGAGCGAAGACCATCCGAGGTCGAGCAGATTCAAGCTGGAATCACACGTCGCGTCAACACACGTTGCAGAGACGCGATGATCGGGGAACTGTCACTCATTGAAGGCTCCGAACGGAAACACTGCGAGGCCAGCGATTCTGAGGAGGTAGCCCTGTCGCTCCGCGACAGGAAGCGAGATCAATAGGAGACATTGAGCTGTCGAATCACCTCAACCGAACGTCAGGCGTTGCTCATGCGATCTCGCCACCTGTCGCGGAGCGACAGGGCTACCTTCCGTCGACAACGACACTCGAACGGCACCGCTGTCGAGCTTCACCACTGGGTGATCTGACCGAGGCTCGACAGTGGCTGACCATCGGAGCCGACGAGTTTGATTTCGTCGTGCTGAAAGCCGCGTTGCTTCACGGCGAAGAGAGTTTCGTCCAAGACGCCATCGGTTCGCTTGTCCGATTTGATGCGGTCGAAGACTTCCTTGGGAACTCGTTCGCCCCAACGTTGGACAGGCTCGGACTTCCCGGTCTCCGCGTTGCGAATGGTGCGCGAGATCGGCTGACCGGCGGCATCGCGGGCCTCGACAATCACGTAGTAGCCGGAGACGCGTTTCCCGTGTTCGTCCTCGAAGTAGCGGTCGATGCCGCTCTTTTCGTTGGGGCCGCTGACGATGCGGACCTCGTAGGTTTCGTTGAGTTGACCGAGCAGTCCCGTGACGCGCTGCTTCAAGTCAGTGAGCGACTTCACGTCGAGTTGCTTCCGCGCGACATCGAGTTCCCCCGCCAGCCGCTCCAACTCCTGTGTGACCGACGCATCCCTCGCGACGGCGCGCACGCGTTCCAACATGTCGTTGGCCGCAGTCGTGAGTTCCGCCGATCGAGCCTTGGCGTTCGCCTGCATCCGCGACGAGAGATCGCTGGCGGATCGCGCTTGTTGAACGGCCTGTCGCGACGAACGCGATGTGCGCGAGAACAGTCCCGCCGACGAATGGAGCAAGTACCAACTCGCACTGGCCAGCGCGAGCATCAGCACGAGCGTCACTCCGATCTGGCCACGTCGCACATAGGCTTGTGCCAGTCTCAGATTGAGGCTCGCGGGAGGTTCGCGATACGTGTAGAGCGTGCCGAAGTATTGCGTGATCGCCGTATCGACT
>JAYVOX010000183.1:0-8528 GCA_043757695.1 Schlesneria sp. | reverse complement strand
GCCCGCACTCGTCGCCACGAAGGAAATCCAAAAAGTCTTCCAAGCGCTGCAAAAAATTGGTCTCGCGGTGCGCGGACTGTATGGCGAGGGAAGTCAGGCGATGGGAGATTTCTACCAGATCTCAAACCAGGTCACGCTCGGCAAGAGTGAGCCACAAACCATCAAAACAATTCAAGATGTCGTGCCGAATATCCTCGGCTACGAACGCCGGGTCCGCACGGCACTGGTGAAAGAAAATCGACAGGGCCTGCACGATCAAGTCTCCCGTGCCTACGGAATTCTGCAAACCGCTCAGACGATCAGCTCGGAAGAGACGATGCACCTGCTGTCGAGCGTCCGCATGGGGATCAACATGGGTCTGATCGACGATCTGGAGATCCCGACCGTCAATGAATTGTTCATCCACACTCAGCCCGCTCACCTGCAAAAGATTAGGCACGCCAAGCTGGAGTCGGCCGAACGCAACATCGCTCGCGCCGCCTACATCCGCCAACGCCTCGCCGAACGCCACCACGACCGGAATTAGGCAGGCGTGTTGGCTGATGGCTCGCATGGTGATGAGTGAGACGTTTGCCTCGTTTAACCGTGTGGGCAACGCCCACGCGCGTTGATCGAAAAAGCGGGTTCAAACCTCCAGCACGCGCGGGGCGTTGCCCACGCGGTTAAACGACTCGCTTCCTTCCGCGCGACGTATGTGGTTCGAAGCGGTAATTCGTGGACTCAAGCTGAGCCGTATCGAATCTCTCGAAGGCGAAGAGATGTTGCTCACGATCTACGAGCGAACCGATCTTCCCGGCTGGGTGCGCGGTGATGTGCTGGGATGCTGCTCGCAACTGCGCGATCGCCGCACCCGCTTCTTTTGCCGGGCGTGGACGACCGCACTGAACGGGCTGGATGACGCGGACATCGAGGTTCAGTTTTGGTCGATGTACGTTCTCATGCAGTTGGCGCAGAACTACTCGTCGAATCCCAAACTCGCCAACGCCCGCTTTGCTGTCGCGCTGCCTCGTCTGCGTCAGATCGCCAAGACCGATCACCGTCTCGCCCCCGGATACTGGTGGCCAATGAGTGCGGAGGCCGAAGACGCGATCAAAGCCATCACAACGGGACGCAATGGCCCGAACGATGCCGGTGAACGCTGGTCCGGCAACACTGCTGAACGAGGGCCGATGATTCGCGAGTGACTGTTGCTACTTCGCCTCATCAAGATCGAGGTCGATGAACTTGATGTCCTCGATGAGTTTAGTCGGTTTGATGTCGAACTCGGTCAGGTCGAGTTTGCCATTGGCTTCGGACTCGGCCAATTGGAGTCGCTCTTTGGGTAATGTCCGTCAGTACTCCATGTCTCGCTGCGACATCGGCCCGGGAGGGCCTTAGGCGAGCGGCAAGAAGAAATGTCCCTGTAGGATGGGCACTCTTGCCCGTCCCGACTTGAAGACAGAAACCCGGACTGGCAAGAGTGCCCATCCTACATCGCGGTATGACAATTCCTGCCTCTCGCCTTAGTACGGGAATAATCACAGCCGCGACGCGCTTCGTATCGGGGAGCGGCTGGGCTACCTTGCCAAACGACTGGCTCCTTTCGACAATGCCGCCCGTCCGCGAAAGGCATTTGAAATGCCTTCTATGATCCGGACAGAACTGGCTTTGGTTGGCAACCCGTAGGCTGCGTTTGCTCATCGGTTAGGCCTACTCAGGGAGGAAACTGTGGAATTTAGGCGTAATCCGACTCGCGCGGTAAAGATTGGTTCGGCCACGATCGGGGCGGGGCATCCAATCGCCGTGCAGAGCATGACGGCGACTCACACGCAGGACATCGACGCGACGGTCGCTCAGATTGAAGACCTGTATCGCGTGGGAGCCGATGTCGTTCGCGTCGCGGTCGATAGCACCAAAGACGCCGCCGCGCTGGTTGAGATTCGGAAGCAGACGAAGGCGAATCTCGTCGTCGATTTGCAGGAGAACTATCGGCTGGCCGAGGTCGTCGCGCCGCATGTCGATAAGCTGCGGTACAACCCCGGACATCTCTATCACCACGAACGCGAGAAGCCGTGGCAGGAGAAGGTGAAGTACCTGGCCGAGATCGCGCGCGACCATGATTGTGCGATGCGCATCGGTGTGAACTGCGGTTCGGTCGATCCGGCCAAGAAGGAAAAGTACGACCCGGCCGATTCGATCACGCCGATGCTCGAGAGTGCTTGGGAGCACTGCGACTTTCTGGATTCGCTCGACTTCACGCGGTACTGCGTCTCGCTGAAGGACTCGGACCCGATGAAGGTGATCGAGGGGAACAAACGTTTCGCTGAGAAGCGGCCCGACGTGGCACTCCATCTCGGTGTGACCGAAGCCGGAATGCCTCCGGACGGGATCATCAAGACGCGGATCGCATTCGAGCAACTCATCTCCAAGGGAATTGGAGACACGATCCGCGTGTCGCTCACCGTTCCGAACTCGCGCAAGTCGGAGGAGATTGATGCGGGACGAAAGATTCTCGCCGACATTGCCGCCGGTCGCGTGCGGTCGTTCGTCGATTATGGCCTGCCAACCTTGAACATCATCAGTTGCCCAAGTTGCTCGCGCGTTGAGAACGAAGCGTTCATCGACCTCGCCCAACAGGTGAAGGAGATGACCGCCTACGCGAAGGATCACGCCGTCACCATCGCCGTCATGGGTTGTCGCGTGAACGGCCCCGGCGAAACGGACGACGCGGACCTCGGTCTGTGGTGCGGCCCGAACTTCGTCAACCTCAAGAAGGGGCCTCTTGAACTGGGAGCCTTTCCCTACGACGCCATCCTGCCGCGCCTGAAGGAAGAATTGGACAAGGTCATCGCCGTGAAGTCGGCCAGTTGACGAGGTTCGCACTCTTACCCTCGTTCCCAAGCTCCGGCTTGGGAACGAACGCTGCCAAGCTCCAGCTTGGCGAGTCCTCACGGGAAGCTGGAGCTTCCAAATCAGCGTTCCCAAGCTGGAGCTTGGGAACGAGAAAGGCTCATCATGCTCGGTACGCAACTCACTCCGTCCCAATACCTCAAACGCTGCGCGGAGGTCTTCGACACGCTCGACGTGTCGCAGATCGAGGGCTTGGCCGACGACATCTACTCGGCCTACCAGACCGGCAAGTTTGTGTTCCTGATCGGGAACGGAGGCAGCGGCTCGAACTGTTCGCACTTCTGCGAAGACCTTGGCAAGAGCACGCTCGATCGCAAGGACTTCATGAAGGACGGCGTGAAGCGGCTCAAAGTGCTGAGCCTCACCGACAACACGCCGTACATCCTGGCATGGGGCAACGATGAGGGCTTCGATCAAGTCTTCGTCCAGCAGCTCAAAAACTTTGCCTCGCCGGGCGATGTCTTGATCGCGATCAGCGGCAGCGGCAACAGCCCCAACATCTTGAATGCGGTCGAATGGGCCAACCGGCACGAACTCGTCACGTGGGGAATCACCGGCTACAACGGCGGCAAGTTGAAGCCGGTCGGCAAGAAGAACCTGCACGTCCCGCTGGACGACATGGGGATGGTCGAGTCCGTCCACCTCGTCGCCTTCCACTGGATCCTCAACGACATTCACGGCCGCATCAATCAGGTCGGGCGGTATGCCGCAGGTTGATGGTCAGAGGTAGTCTCCGTAGCCACTTTTCGACGCCGCGACCTTCCAGTTCGACCATTGACGTGATCACCATCAACCTTCAACCATCGACCATCAACTCACCATGACTTCGCCCATCGAACAGATTCGTAACATCGGCATCATCGCTCACATTGATGCCGGCAAGACGACGACCACCGAACGAATTCTGTTCTACACCGGCGTGACGCATCGGATGGGGAACGTCGATGACGGCACGACCGTCACCGACTTCGATCCCGAAGAAGCCAAACGTGGCATCACGATTTACTCGGCGGCCATTTCGTGCAAGTGGCTCGATCACACGATCAACGTCATCGACACGCCCGGCCACGTCGATTTCACCGCCGAAGTCGAACGGAGCCTGCGAGTCCTCGACGGCGGCGTCGTCGTATTCAGCGCGGTTGAAGGAGTGGAAGCTCAAAGCGAAACAGTGTGGCGTCAGGCGGACAAATATCACGTCCCTCGAGTCTGCTTCATCAACAAGATGGACCGAATCGGAGCGGGCTTCGATCGCGTGTTCGGTCAGATTTCGGACCGACTGCGTGCGAATCCCGTCGCCATTTCGATCCCGATCGGTGAGGGACCAGTCACCAACCCGACGGGCTTTCGGGGCATCATCGACCTCATTCAGATGCAGGCGCTCTACTTCAACAGTGCTGAGCAGGGGAAGGTGATCGAGGTCCAACCGATCCCTGAGAGTGAGCAGGATCGAGCCGACGAATGGCACGGCAAACTGATTGACGCGATCGCGCTGCTCGATGACGACGCCTTTGCGATCTACGACGAAACGGGAGACCTCCCTGCGGACCAAATCCACCGCGTGCTGCGCAAAGCGGTCGTCTCGTACCAGCTTCAGCCGGTGCTGTGTGGCTCGTCGCTCGACTACATCGGCGTGCAGCCGGTTCTCGACGCGATCGTGCGGTATCTTCCCAGCCCCGTCGATGTACCCGCTGTCGAGGGAAAGAACCCCAGCCCGAAAAAGGCCGATAAGGTGGAAGTCCGTCAGCCGTCCGACAAGGAGCCGTTCTGCGGACTGGTCTTCAAGATTCATGCCGATGAACATTCCGAGTTGTACTTCGTGCGCATCTACTCCGGCGTGTTGAAGAGTCGTTCGCGAGTCCTCAACCCACGCACGGGTGACAAGGAAATGATCAGCCAGCTCTGGCGGATGGAGGCGGACTCGCGCGAGAAGCTGGACGAGGCCTCTGCGGGCGACATCGTCGGCGTCGTCGGCCCCAAGGACGCGGTGACGGGCGACACGCTGTGCGATCAGGCGAACGGCATCATCCTCGAAACGATCCGCTTCCCCGAGACGGTGATCTCGATGGCGATCGAACCGGAAACATCGGCCGATCGCAAGAAACTGGAAGAGACGTTGAAGGTGATGACCAAACAAGACCCGACGTTCTCGGCCAAGATCAGTGAAGAGACCGGGCAGACGATCATCAGCGGCATGGGTGAGCTGCACCTCGAAATCATCAGCAAGCGGATGGAGCGTGACTTCCACATCAAGATGCGCACTCACAAGCCGCGCGTGACCTTTCGTGAAACAATGTCGTCGAAGGTCGATCAGGAAGGAACGTTCGATCGCCAGCACGCCGGAATTCGTCAGTATGCGAAGGTCCGCATCCTGCTCGAACCCGACCCGAAGGACGCGGGGATCACCGTATCGAGCAAGCTGAAACCGAACGCCCTGCCGCCCGAGCTGGCCGAGATTTTTCAACAGTCCCTGCGCGACGAGTTGAAGGGAGGCGGCCTGATCGGCTATCCGCTGATCAACGTGAAGGCCGTCGCACTCGATGCCCACTATGTTGAGGGCGACACCACCGAGACCGCCATCCGCGCGTCGGTGGCCGATGCCGTGCGTCAGGCCCTGCAAGCCGTTGGCACTACGCTGCTCGAACCGATCATGAAGCTGGAGGTCGTCACGCCGAGCGACTTCGTGGGAAACGTCTCCGCCGACTTGAACGCACGCCACGCAATCATCGTCAACACGGAACTGCGCGGCCACCTCGTCGTCATCATCGCCGAAGTCCCCCTTGCAAAAATGTTCGGCTATTCGACCGCTGTACGCAGCCTCTCTCAAGGCCGAGCCTCATTTACGATGGAACCGCTGCGGTACGATGTCGCCCAGGATCAGCAGCAGGATAATTAGTGCAGTTGCCCTCATGAATTTGAGCTTGGCGAGCCGCGTGCCGTAAGGCTGCGGGTTTCTAGCGACGATCCAGAAACCTTACGGCACGCGGCTCGCCAAAAACATCTCACTCACTGGCCGCAAGAGAGGTAGTGTGAGCGGCCCTCAGCCTCCCTTCATCCCACCATGAACATCATCCCCACCGAACTCGCCGGACTGCTACTGATCGAACCGAAGATTTTCGGCGACACGCGCGGGTACTTTTTCGAGAGCTATCAACGAGAGAAATACCTCGCGGCGGGAATCGACGCCGACTTCGTGCAGGACAACTGTTCGCGCTCGTGCCGAGGGACGTTGCGCGGGTTGCACTATCAACTCACGAGGCCGCAGGGAAAGCTCGTGTTCGTGACGCGCGGCGAAGTCGTCGATGTGGCCGTCGATTTGCGACGCAGTTCGCCGACGTTCGGTCAGTCATTCAGCACGGTCTTGAATGAGACCAATCATCGTCAGCTTTACGTTCCGCCCGGCTTCGCTCACGGCTTTTGCGTGACCAGTGAGACCGCCGACTTCTGCTACAAATGTACCGACTACTACGTGCCCTCCGACGAACGAACGCTGCTCTGGAACGACCCGGCCTTGCAGATCGACTGGCCCGAAATCGAGCCGCGCATCCTGTCGGAAAAGGATCAACGCGGTCTCCTGTTGCACGACGCTGAGGTCTACCCGTGACGACCACTCTTCCTCGCATCGCGCTCACGCTGGGAGATGTCGCTGGCATCGGGCCGGAGGTCGTGGCGAGGTCACTCGCTGACGAACGACTGCTGGCCTGTTGTCGCCCGATTGTTGTCGGCCCTCCGGAAGTGTTGCGTCGCGCGTTGGCGTTGATCGGTTCGAGCGAGGCCGTGTGCGAGGTGAAGTCGCTCGACGACGTGGATTGGTCTGCAGTTGATTTGGCCGGGGTCCAGTGTTGGAATCCCTCCAACGATGATGCCGCTTCCGTTCCGGTCGGTCGGATTGACGGGCGCGCGGGACGAGCGGCCTATGACTGGCTCGTCGCAGCAACGCGAGCGGCCTTGCGCGGCGAGATCGATGCGATCACGACCGCGCCGCTCAACAAAGCAGCGCTCCACGCGGCGGGGTTCGACTATCCCGGTCACACAGAAATCTTGGCCGAAGAGTGCGGCGTGCGCGAGTTCGCGATGATGCTCTACCTGCCGCCGGGTGAACCGCTGCGCGGGTCGTTCGGATTGGGCGTCGCTCACGTCACGCTGCACACGTCGATTCGTAGCGTCCCCGGTTTGCTGGCGGCTCCGCACATTTCAGAGACGATCCACTTGATCGACCGTTTTCTGAAGCGCGTCGGCTGTCCGTCGCCGCGCGTCGGCGTCTGTGCGTTGAATCCTCACGCGGGAGAAGAGGGCCTGTTCGGTGATGAGGAAGCGACGCTGATCGCGCCCGCTGTTCAGGCAGCTCGCAGCGCGGGAGTGAATGCCACCGGCCCGATCCCGGCCGACGCACTGCTGCGCCGCGCGGTTCACGGTGAGTTTGATGGCGTCGCGGCGATGTATCACGACCAAGGCCACATCGCCCTCAAGCTGATCGGTTTCGAGCGCGCGGTGAACGTGACGCTCGGCCTCCCCATCGTCCGCACTAGCCCCAGCCACGGCACCGCCTTCGACATCGCTTGGCAGGGTCGCGCGCGCGCCGAAGGATTCATCGAAGCCGTTCGCACGGCGGCGTTGCTCGTGACGAGTCGCAAGTAGGCACTTCAAAACTCAGACCAGCAACTAGGAGGCTTTCCGGAAAGGCGAAGGTCAGACCTTCCGTAGGGTGGGCACTGCCCACCATCAACGACCGATTGTGGTGGGCAGTGCCCACCCTACAGGTATCCGGACAGGCAACTAGGATCGCCGCCCGTTTCTGATCGGTGTTCTTCTGTGTAATCTGTGGTTACGCCGCTTCCATTGCGATCACTGGTTTCCGGCCTTTCTCAGTTCAAGGCACATTCCACATTCAAGGACTTCTCATGCTGTTCCGTCCACGATTCGCCTGTTTAACTCCGGCGGTGATCGCCGTCTTCGCTCTGGCGTGTCAGATCGCGATCGCCGCTGAGTTCGATGCGGCGGAGTTGAAGAAGCTCGATACTGCGATGCAGAAGTATGTGGACGAGCACGTGGTGGCGGGAGTTGTCGCGGTCGTCGGTTCTCAGAACGGGATCGTGCATCAAGCGGTCGTCGGGCAGATGAACGTCGAAGAGCATCGAACGATGTTGCCGAACGCGTTGTTCCGCATCGCGTCGATGACGAAACCGATCACCGCGATGGGGCTGATGATTCTGGCGGAAGAGGGGAAGCTGTCGATGGACGATCTCGTCGAGAAGCATCTCCCCGTGTTCAAGGGGCAGATGCTGATCTCGTCGCGCGATGAGCAGGCCAAGACGGTGACTCTCAAAAAGCCGTCGCGCCCGATCACGCTGCGCGATCTGGCGACGCACACCTCCGGCCTGCCGGGCGGCTTTCCGGAAGGGATCAGCGACCTGTACTTCTCGCGCCAGTTGTCGCTCGCGGAAGCGGTCAGCGTCAGCTCACAGCGACCATTGGAGTTTGAACCGGGTTCCAAATGGGCCTACTGCAATGCGGGGATCGACACGCTCGGGCGAGTCATCGAAGTGGTCTCGGGCCAGTCGTATGAATCGTTTCTGGCGAAGCGCATCTTCGAGCCGCTCGGCATGACCGATACGTCGTTCTATCCGACGGACGAGCAACTC
>JAYVOX010000182.1:0-2324 GCA_043757695.1 Schlesneria sp. | reverse complement strand
CCACGTTCACCAGAACGTGGAGGAAACTGCAAAACCCACGTTCTGGTGAACGTGGCTACGATTTGCTTCACAGGAGTGATGAGTCAAGTCAATAGTTGCCCTTATTTTTGTATCGAGGATGGTGCGTTCCGCAGACTCCACGCACCCTACGTCCTCCCCTTTCAACGGACGCGCAGCCGTGGATCGCCCCGAGTTCCGACTGATCGACTGGATTCGCAGCCGCGTCCGCGATCGTGATCCGGTCACGGTCGGCATCGGCGATGACGCGGCAGTGCTGCGCGTTGCCAGCGGTGGCGAACTGTTGATTGCGACCGACATGCTCATGGAGGGAGTCCATTTCACGTTCCCTCCCGCGTCGCCGCAGTTGGCTGGCCGCAAGGCGCTCGCGGTCAATCTCAGTGACATCGCAGCGATGGGGGGGCGCGCCACGGCGGCCTTCGTCTCGGTCGCCTTACCCGTGGAACGCGGCTTCGACTTCGCGCGTGATGTTCATGCGGGACTGCTCGAACTGGCCGATCAGTACGACATCGTGGTCGCCGGTGGTGACACCAACAGTTGGCGCGGCCCACTCGTCATCAACGTCGCGGTTGTCGGCGAGCCACTCGCCTCATCAGGGCCGATCTTGCGGAGCGGAGCCAAGCCGGGTGACTGGCTCTTCGTCACCGGTGCGCTGGGAGGCAGCCTGGCCGGAAGGCATCTCACGTTCGAGCCGCGCTTACGCGAAGTGAGTCGCCTTTGTGAGTTGGTCGAGGTTCACGCGATGCTCGACATCAGCGATGGTCTCGCCGCTGATCTGCCTCACATTTTGAATCAGAGCCACGTCGGAGCGATCCTTGATGCGGAGCGTATTCCCATCAGCGAGGTCGCCAGAAACCAAGCCACTGCGGAACGCTCGGCTCTGCAACGGGCGCTCAGCGATGGAGAAGACTTTGAGCTCCTGTTCGCGGTCTCGCCCGACGATGGTCGGCGTTTGGAATCGCTTTGGAGTGACCAAACCCCCGTGACGCGCATCGGTCAGATCACCACCGACGCGGGCTGTTGGCTCGTCCATCCTGCTGGACAACGCGAAGTGCTACCGCCACTCGGTTGGACTCATGTGATCTAGCGCGATTCCGTTTCAGTTCAACGAGATGCCGTCCACTCACACCACACTCACTCCCCTTTGGGATTCGCTCGCATGAAACGCGCACTGATTACTGGCATCACGGGGCAAGACGGTTCGTACTTGGCCGAGTTGCTCTTGGAACAGGGTTACGAAGTTCACGGCTTGGTGCGGCGCGTCGCATTGGAGGACGCCAGGCATCGGCTGTCGCGACTGATCGCCATCCGCGACCGCATTCATCTTCATGCGGCGAGCTTGGAGAGCTTTCCGTCGCTGTACAGCGCGGTGAATCGGATTCAGCCGGACGAGCTGTACCACTTGGCCGCGCAGAGTTTTGTCTCGTACTCGTTCGACGATGCCTTTTCGACCTTCCGCACGAACATCGACGGGACGCACTACGTCTTCGAGTCGATCAAGCAGGCGGCTCCGCAGTGCAAGGTCTACTTCGCGGGATCGAGTGAGATGTTCGGCAACTCTCCCGAAACGCCGCAGCACGAAGAGACCCGGTTCTCGCCCCGCAGTCCCTACGGAATCTCGAAGGTCACGGGCTACGACCTCGCCCGCAATTACCGTGAGGCTTACGGACTGTTCGTCTGTTCGGGGATCCTGTTCAACCACGAGTCGCCTCGACGTGGCTTCGAGTTCGTCACACGCAAGATCACGTCGCATGTGGCGCGCATCAAACGCGGTCTCATCCGTGAGTTGCCGCTCGGAAATTTGGACGCGCGCCGCGACTGGGGCTTCGCGGCCGATTATGTCCGCGCGATGTGGCAGATGCTCCAGCAACCGCAACCCGGCGATTACGTCGTCGCGACGGGTGAGTCTCACTCGGTGCAGGAGTTCTGTGAGCTGGCCTTCGCGCACGCCGGACTGAATTGGCGGGACCACGTCAAAGTCGATCCCAACTTCTATCGCCCGGCAGAAATCCACCAACTCATCGGCGACGCCAGCAAAGCGCGGCGCGAGTTGAATTGGACTCCCACAGTCTCATTCCCCGAACTGGTCCGCATGATGGTCGAACACGACCTGACGCTGACTTAGGATTCGCATATCACTAAGGCAATCGTAGCCGCACTCGTGAGAGTTCGGACTGAAGTCTCACGACTTCAGCTACGCCAGTTATCAGCCTGTTGAAAAACGTAGCTTGGACGCCTCGTCCGAGCGAAAAGCAATTGGAAAAGGACGGACGAGGCGTCCATCCTACGATTTTTCAACAGGCTGT
>JAYVOX010000181.1:0-2328 GCA_043757695.1 Schlesneria sp. | reverse complement strand
CGAAACGGGAGCGGTTCGACGGTCTCACCGTAGACGGTGTTCATGTCGCTGTCCTTGTCCCAGCCGACATTGTAGATCACAAAGTCGCGGACCCAACCTGCTGGCAGCGGTTCGGAAGACTCGGCAAACGCGAGCGAAATCTCATCGTTGCAACCGAGGACCAGCAGATTGTCGTCGCGCTCGGTGAGCAGTTCGCGCACGTCTCCAAACCGAGTGAAGGCTCCCGCCATCGGTGGCCAGTGGAGACCGGGGACGAGCCGCGCGTGATGGAAGTTTTCGGGACCGTTTCCGGCGTCGTACTCGCGGAACGAGATGCCGCCCCGATCATGCAGGTCCGCGCGGAGCAGTGACAGTTCCGTCTGACGGACTTCGACACTCGCCTCATCCACCGTGAAGAACGCGGCGTCCCAATAGAACTCCATGTTCGTGACGATACGGATGCGGTGGTCGGTCGAGTCGGGAGCGAACACGTCCGAAATGTCGATCGCGATGGTCTTCGTCTTCCCACCGGGGAAGCCCATGAACGGGCGAACTTCACGCCACTCACCCTTCGCATCGACGACCTGAAGTGACGGCGGTCGCGGCTGCGGCCCATCCGGGTTCTGTGAGAACTGCACGTTGAGCGAAGTACTCGTCGGATAAACCCAACCGGTGAGGAAGAGCGTGATGGTCGAGGGTTGAGGCTTGAGTGATGAGGAGTCAGCGGGAATCTCCTCTGTCTTCTGCCCCTCAACCTTCGCCCCTCCCCCCTCAACCCTCCACGGCCCGAGGTCCAGTTCTAAGAAGTGGTCCGTCGTCAGGCCCTGCGCCAGTTTGCGGTCATACGTTTTGGTGTAGATGCCGTCGCGGGCCTGTACTTGGTTGAGGATGTCTCGCCCGTGAGTGTCCTTCGCCGCGACTGGTAGGCGAGGCGAGCGGACGGTGTGCAGTTTGTGTTCGGCCATGAACGCGGGGCCGACCTTCTCATTCGTGTAGATGTCGGTCCCGGCCGGATGGTCGATCGCGAACAGTTTCACTTGGTCGAAGTAGCCCGCTTCCCACAGTTCCTCGGTGATGTTCAACAGGTACTCGCCCTGCTTGGGCTTGAGCTTGTCGCCATCGATTTTGAGGTACTCCCACTCGCGCCACGGTGCGACGACCGACTCGGCGAACTTCAAGCCGATGGGGGAGTTCCATAGCAGGTCGGTCACAAACGTAAACTTCTCACCGTCCCACGTGTAGAGATACGGGCACGACCCGACCAGCTTCTGCTCTTCACAGACATGCAGGTTCGGTTCGGGATCGATCAGGTTGCGTGGGACGCCGTTGGTCCAGATGACGCGCACGATGTCCGCCTTCTTCTGAGGCCCAAGGCCAAAGTGCGTGATCGGCCCCGTGACAACTTGAGCCTGATACTTCGATCCGGCTTTCAGCTCGATCGTGCTGCCGATCCCGGCGTGATTGACCCGCTTGCTGTAGTTCTGCTCGTTCGGCTTGATCTGCTGAGCGAGCAGCGAAACGTCGAGCCAGCCATTCGCGTTGCCGCCGGTGTTGGATATCCAGTGAGAGGTTGCCGAATTTGTTGTGAGCAAGTCCTCGTCCCCGTCTCGGTCGATGTCGGCGATGGCAAGCGATGTCACGCCTGAGAAATCGAGGACCAGCGGGGAAAACTGGCCGTGGACATCGCCGCGCAATAACCCCGCGCCCTCTTCATCCAAAGTAGCCAGATCCCGTATTCCGTCGTTGTCGAAGTCGAGCGAAGCAATCGCCAGAAAAGGAGACTGGTTGGCACGCACGGCCTTTTTCACCGAGACCACGCCCGCTACGGTGATCTGAGTCAGCACCAGATTCAGCCCATTCGGTCCCGCTCCGATCACGTCCCACGAACCGTTGTCGTCGAGTTGCTCGATCAGCAGTGACTTGGATTGCTTGAGCGAGGCGAAGCTTTCGTCCAGCTCACGCCAGCGGAAGCGGCCGTGTCGCAGGCTTTCGAGGAGACCGACGCCGTTCGCGCCGGCGACGAGGATGTCGAGGTCCGTGTCCTTGTCCCAATCGCAGACGACGGCGGCTGTCGGGCCGAAGTCGGCGGGAGGCAACTTGGACCGCGAGGTGATTTCTTCAAAGTTCCAGTTGCTTCGGTTGGACCAGAGCCGAATGCCATCGGCGGCAATCGTGAAGAAGTCGAGATCGCCATCGAGATCGAGATCGCACGGCACGACCTGCAGCACCTCTCGCAGGGAACCGAGTCCATCACCGGCTGGCTTCTCAATGAACTCGCGCGGCCCGTCTTTCGACACGCGGTTCTCAAACAGCTTGAGTCCCGCCGGGCCGAAGACGATCACGTCGGGA
>JAYVOX010000180.1:0-2331 GCA_043757695.1 Schlesneria sp. | reverse complement strand
GCGGCCATTCCGGGGACTCCCGGTGTGAACGGCGCGGGGACGTTGCAGCAGGGATTTCTGGAACGTTCCAACGTGCAGGTCGTCACGGAGTTGATCCGGTTGATCACGGCTCAACGCGCGTTTGAAGCGAGTCAACGTGCCGTCTTGACCAGCGATCAAATGCTGCAAACGACCAACGCGATGGTGAGGTAACCCACTCATGCGAGTCCCCTATTCAAACTCTGTTTATTGGCTGGTGACCGTTGCTCTCGGCATGTTGCTTCGTGGCAACATTGTCGTGGCCGCACCACCAGCGCCCGGGACGATCGCCACGGCGAATTCCGAGACCGTAATCCTGACCTTGCGGCAGCGCGCGCAAGTCGTCGGTCGCGAAGTTTTTGTCTCCGACGTGGCTTCTGTGACGGGCGGCAATGCCGAACAACGGAAGCGCGTGTTGCAACTCGATCTGAACGATCCACTCGCAGCCGGTGAGTCGGTCGAGATCGCACCACCGCAGATCGAATTCCGCCTGAGACTGGCAGGGATCGATCCCGCTGGAGTTTCGATTCGTGGCCCGGCTGTGCGAGTCACATCAGGTCGCGTGATCTCTGCACAGCGCGGAGACCCGGCCGTTCGTGAAGTCTCTGATAGGCGGACTTCCTCGGGAAAGCCGCTCGTTACCAGAAGCGGATCGACGGCATCACCCTCACAAACAAAACCCGTTCGCGCGAGTGCGATGAATGACAGAACTTTGCCCGACGGCGCATCCCCTCAAAGCGACTCCGGACTAGAACAACGGCTCGTGCAAGCGGCAGAGGACTGTGTGCGAGCCAAACTCCCGTGGTCGGTCGATGATGTCGAAATTCGATTGGCGGTGCCGGTGCCGCGCGCAGTCAGTCAGGTGACTTTCCCCGAGGGTTACGAATGCCGGGCAACGCTGCGAACGAATGGACCGGCACTCGGACGGGTTCAAGTCCAGGTCGTGGCGACGGCTCCCGATCAGCCCTCATTCGATGTCGCAGTTCAATTGGACGTGCGTCACTTCGACGATGTGGTCTTGGCGGCGAAGATGATCGAGCGCGGCCGGACGATTCAAGCGTCCGACGTGTACGTTGATCGCCAAGACGTGACGACGCTGAATGAATACTGCTCGAACACAGCGCAGTTGGTCGGTGCGAAGACCAAACGAACCGTGCGACCACTGGTGCTGCTCAAGCCCAGCGACGCGGAGTCCGTTCAACCGGAACCTCAATCCAGGCTTGTGAAGCGGCGCGATCAAGTTCGCATGGTGGCCAAACTCGGATCGAGCAGCATCATCGCCACCGGCGAAGCCCAGCAAGATGGTCGCCTGGGAGAGACGATTCGACTGCAAAACACGGAGTCTAAGAAGTTCGTTCAGGGGCGAGTCACCGCTGCGAACGAAGTCGAAATTACCTTTTAAAGGGAGTCCACGATGACGCGGCGAGAATGGGTTCAAGCGTGGTTGTTCGGCGCATTTCTCGCGCCGGTGACGACCGTTCAGGCAGACTCGATCTGGGAGCGACGTGAACAGCGCAGTGCGTTCCTGTTCGTGGACAACCGAGCGCGGCGCGCGGGTGATCTGCTCACCGTTTCCGTGAAGGAATCGACCGGCGCGAAGAACAGCGAAGAACGCAAGCTCGATAAGACGACCAGTGCGAAGGGGGCGTTGAGCTTCGCGGGAAAGACCGGCTCAGACGGAGCGAGTCGCTCGGCATCGGCCTCGACCAGCGGAGCATCCACCTCGGATCGCTCGTTCCAAGGGAGCGCAGGTTTTGAAAGTGACCGCCTGCTGGTCGATCAGATGACCGTGACTGTCACCGACGTTCTGCCGAACGGGAACCTCGTGATTGAAGGCTATCGGAAACGGGTGGTCTCGAACGACACACGACTGCTGCGCGTGACCGGGATCGTCCGACCGAACGACATCGAAGGCCCGAATGTGATCGAGTCCAAGTACATCGCCAACTTCAATCTCTCGTATGAGGGGGCGGGCGTAGAGACGCGTTTCACGAATCAAGGGTGGCTCGGCAGAACCACGAATCGCATCTGGCCACATTGAAGTGGCGCGGAGGATGGGCACTCTTGCCCGTCCGGCTTTTGTAATGGTGTGCGTGAGGTCAAAGACAAAACAGGACGGGCAAGAGTGCCCATCCTACGGTCGCGTCAGTCGCGTCGCGGGAGTGGGTCGGAGAGCAATGAGGAACCGAGTGATGACACACTGCATTCCATGTTTGACGACGCGGCTGTGCTGGAGCCTGTTGGTTCTGCACGGCTTCGTGTGGCACGGCGAGGTCGCGCTGTGTCAGTCAGAAGTGCGGATCAAAGACATCA
>JAYVOX010000179.1:0-2337 GCA_043757695.1 Schlesneria sp. | reverse complement strand
GTGTTGCCGCCTCCCAGGAAGAGCATCGCGGCGCTCATCAAGACCGACGCGCCGAGCGCTCCAATCGCAATCAGTCTTCGCCGCCGACCGTCGTCGGGAGCTGGCTCGTCAGCCTCGCCTCCACTCTGCGAGCCGATCATTTTGAGATCGATCTGCAAATCCGAGAGGGCCTCGTCAGCCGTCTTGTATCGGAGCGCGGGGTCTTTTTGTGTCAGCTTCTGCACGACTTTGGCCACGTCGGGCGGAACGCCTTCGAGAACGCGGTCGATGTCAGGCAACACACGATCCGGTGCCGCGTGCCACATCATCCACGCGAGTTGTTGATTGCGGCCCTTCGCATTGAGACCCGGAAAGAGTTCGTCGAAGTTCTCACCACACATCAGGTCATAAGCGGTGAAGCCGAGCGAATAGAGATCGCTCTGTGGGCCAACGTCTCCGAAATCGTCAGAGACCGTTTCGGGTGCCATGTACTTCGTTGTTCCCTTGAGCAAGCTCCCTTCGGCATTGGCGACGCGGCGTGCCAGTCCGAAGTCGCCCAACTTCACGCGCCGCCGGATGTCGATCATCAGGTTCGCGGGCTTGATGTCTCCGTGAATGATCCCCTGCGCGTGCAGATACTTCAGTGCCCGCAGGCAATGCGCGAGAGACGCGCGCAAGGCTCGCAGATCGACCTGTCGCCCGGCCAATCGCGTCGCGAGGCTGCTCTGCATCAGTTCCATCACCAGCCAACCACGCTCGCGCACGATGTCGAAGATCGTGACGATGTTGGGATGCTGAAGCGACGCGAGCAGTTGTGCCTCCTGCCAGAACCGGTCGAGTCGTCCTGCGTCGGCCAGGAACTCGGAATGGAGCTGCTTGATCGCGACTTCGCGCCCCAGTTCGTTGTCCTTCGCGCGATAGACCGTCGCGAAGCTGCCAGAGCCAATTTTTTCGAGAATCTTGTAACGCGTATCGAGAGACACGATCGGTTCCCGTGGAGGTCATCGAAGATCAGAAAGCGGATGTTGCGGCGGCAGGATGAAGGATTGCCGAGCGGGGTTCAAGTGGCGGTCGAGTGAGACTCTTATAACGCCGGCCTGCCGAACCGCTCGAAACTCAATGGTGGTCCAACGCTCGACGACAACGGGCCTGACTCGACAGGTCTGCGACTCTTCGGTCTTGTCGCATTTTCCGTCTACCGCTACACACGCCCGACTGATCGGCGGTCGCCCTCTCGTGATCGTGCCCTCATTGCGACTGCCCCAGCGGAACTGTGATGACTTCCTTGACGCGACGTTCTCTATTGATGGCGGCTGCTGCCGCGTTGTGGTCCTGGCCACGCAGTGATCGAGCGGCATTTCCGAGGTCTTCGTTTGTGATTCCGGCGAGCGGAAGCACTCGGCGAAACGAAGCTCCACGATTCTTCAGCCACTTCATCGAACATGACCCGCCGTTGGCTTATGCCCACTGCCCGTCGTTGTGCGAGACCGTGGGGGGCAAGATCGTCTGCGCGTGGTACGCCGGTTCGCGCGAAGGAGCGGCGGATGTGGCGGTGTGGATGTCCGACTTCCTGCCGAAAGAGACAACAACATCTCATTCGTCCGCGCTGGCTGCTCGGGCATGGAGTTCACCGCGCGTCATCATGGACCGACTCATCGCGATCAATGAGTTGGATCGGTATCTCCGGAAGGTCGGCAATGCGGTCGTGTTTGCTGACGGCGAGCAACGGTTGTGGTTGGTCTACGTGACGATTGCATTGGGCGGTTGGTCGGGGAGTTCACTCAATGCGCGCTGTTCGCTCGATGGCGGTCAGACGTGGCAGCCGAGTCAGCGAATGTCGCTCAGCCCGTTCCTCAACGTCAGTGAACTCGTACGAGCGGCTCCGGTGACTTTGGATTCGGGTGAGATCGGCCTGCCGATTTACCACGAATGCCTCGGGCAATTTCCAGAACTACTCTGGCTGCGACCGACGGGGGGGCGGCTGTCCGTCACGAAGACTCGACTGACCGGCGGGCGAAATTGGATTCAGCCAACCCTCGTTCCGCTTGGGCCACATCGTGCGATCGCATACCTCCGCAACATCTCCCCCGCGCGCCGCATCGACTATCAAGAAACCGTGGACAGCGGTCTCACGTGGAGTTCGCCTCAGCATCTCGAACTGCCGAATCCCAGCTCGAGTGTTGCCGCGCTGCGACTGTCATCGGGTGCGGTTTTGATGGCCTTCAATGACGCACCTGATTCACGTAAGAACCTGACGCTGGCGGTCTCACCCGATGGTGTTCTGGACTGGCAACGAATCGCCGTGTTGGACGAAGACCCTCACGGCCTCTTCGCCTATCCGTACCTGATCCAAGCGAC
>JAYVOX010000178.1:0-2340 GCA_043757695.1 Schlesneria sp. | reverse complement strand
TTGAGAAAATGGTTAATGGCGTTGCCCGTTGGGGCAATAATGACGGCTCGAAACACTTGAAAACATCACACCTGCAATCCGGTAGAGTCAGCAACTTTCAAACTGTCCCTGCGACGGGAACGAGATCGCCATCACTCCCAGCAGGAACGCGACGACCCCGTAGGACCAGAACTGTTTTTCCATGATGTAGGCGATCAGATTGAAGAACGCGGCCCCTTCCAGGAGGGCCATGCCGACAATCGTCTTGGTCTGATACTGACCGGCGAGCACCATCGGTTGTTCGTCGGCAGCCGCCTGTTTCAACTGAACCTTGCCGCCGTTGACGAGGATTGCGGGTATGACGAAACGCATCACCGTCGCCACAGCCGCAAACCCGATCGCCATGAGCGAAATCATCGGGAACGGCGGGCCATCGCCCTTGGCGATGAAGAACGCAACGCACGCGAAGACCACGACACCCATCACTAGGGCACCGGCAATGATTTGTGAGATGCGTCCGACCGACTCGGGCTTGATGGGGGAATTGCCTTGGCTCATTTGCCACCTCCCGACTCATCGCCCTTCGCACTGAAGATCGACTTCGGCCCGAGATGGACCGAATCGACGATGCCAATGATGGCGCAGTCGATGGGCAGCGGTTTCGTCTGCGGCGTGAAGCGGGCACTCGACCCCTGCACGATCAGCACGACTTCGCCCTCACCCGCACCGACCGTATCGACACAGATGAAAGTCCGGCCGGTCGAGACGAGTCCCGACTGATCCTTCTCATTGACGCGCAGCGGTTCGACGACGAGCAGCTTCTGGCCGACCATCGCGTCCACCTTCTGCGTCGAAACCACACTGCCGGTCACACGAGCGAGGAACATTTGATTCACTCCAAACCCCACCGGGTTTGTCTCATAGGTCTCTACACAAGTCCCGAAGGGACGACCGCGTAAAGCCGGGGGTGATAACCCCCGGTGACGTTGACGAAAAAAGAAATCAGCCCCGGAGGGGCGACCGATTCGAGCAGGCGACATCAATTGAGGTCGCCCCTCCGGGGCTGGTTTCTCTGGCTATTCTTTCCTGGGGCTGACGCCCCAGGCTTTACTCGGTCGCCACTCCGTGGCTGCATGAACTGTCGATTTGTGTAGATACCACTGGGGCAAGCCCGGTGGGGTTTCGGTCTTGGTTCGTTACTTCAATCCAACCGCTTCTGCCGTTTGTCGAGCAACCACGATTTCTTCGTTCGTCGGCACGACCCAAATCTGTGTCTTGCTGCTTGTCATCGAGATGCAACTCTCGCTACCGCGTGGC
This sequence comes from Schlesneria sp., assembly GCA_043757695.1. GTDB lineage: Bacteria > Planctomycetota > Planctomycetia > Planctomycetales > Planctomycetaceae > Schlesneria. The sequence continues at coordinate 1,044 of JAYVOX010000178.1, read as the reverse complement.
AATGAATTGTTCTTGGCTTCATCGAGGACGATTCCCGCCCATTCCATGTTCTTGCAGACGTTCGCTCGAATCTGTGGACCGTTCTCACCGATGCCACCGCTGAAGACGATCGCATCGGCTCCGCCGAGAACTGTCAGGTACGAACCGAGGTACTGCCGAATCGACGAGACGAACACATCGAGCGCGAGTTGGGCTCGTGCATTGCCCTTCGCAGCGGCCTCTTCGACATCTCGGCAATCCTGGCTGACGCCGCTCAGGCCGAGCAGCCCCGCCTTGCTGGAGAGGTCTTCCAAAATCTGGGCCAGCGTCTTGCCCGTCTTTCTCAACAGGATCGGCAACGCGAACGGATCGAAGTCGCCGACGCGGTTGTTCTGAAGCAAACCGGACTGCGGACTCATCCCCATGCTCGTTGCCTGTGACTTGCCATCCTTCGCCGCACAGAGGGAATTGCTTCCGCCGAGGTGGCACGTGATGACCTTCAAATCATTCCGACCCAGCAACTGCGCCATCCGTGTGTTGAGGTACCGATGGCTCGCGCCGTGGAAGCCCCAACGTTTAATTTCGTACTGCTCGGCCCATTCCAGTGGGATCGAATAGAGCTTGTTCTCGGGTGGGATCGTGTCGTGAAAGGCCGTCTCCAATGCTGCGACCAACGGAATCTGAGGGAACGCCGCTCGGAGTTGCCTCATCGCCTTCGCGTACATCGGATTGTGAGCCGGTGCGATGTCCGACAGATCTTCCATTTTGGTGAGCAACTCGTCGGTGACGACTCGCACCCCGCTCAGGTTCCCCGCAAACACCGCCTTGAACCCGATGGCCGCGACCTCGCTGACCGACTTCACGCAGCCGTACTCGGGATGCGTGAGCTGGTCCAAACAAATCTGCACAGCCGCCGCATGATCCAACACCGGCTGCGACGACTCTTCCTTCCGCCCGTTGATCTCGACGAAGCACGCACTGGTCGCCTGACCGATCCGGTCAATGCCGCCCCGCGCGAGCTGCGTCTCCGACGGGAGATCGAACAGCCGATACTTGAAACTCGTC
>JAYVOX010000177.1:0-8599 GCA_043757695.1 Schlesneria sp. | reverse complement strand
GGAGGTCTTCAAGAAGCATGAAGTCAGACCGCAATTGTGGGTCACCGGTGGCGGTGGACCAACGAAGGACGAGGCCGATCAGAAGGCCCGCGTCATCGCCGAGGCCGACCGAATCCGCCCCATTTCAAACGCGGCAGCGCGGGTCGGTTGTCAAATCGCGCTTTACAACCACGGGGGTTGGTTCGGCGAACCCGAGAACCAGATCGCGATCATCGAGTACTTGCGCGCCACCCGATTCGAGATGTATCGAAAACTTGAAAAGGAACGTAATGCCCTCGAAGAAAAGATGGAGAAGCAAACGGGAAGCGAGAAAGAAGAGTCGGAGAAGTTGTGGGGGAAACTCACAGATCAGCTTCGCGAGGAGAGATTCAATGTGAAATCAGACGCGTCGCGCAACGTGGGGATCGTCTACAACCAGCATCACGGTCACGATCACCTCGGCCGGTTCCCCGAACTGCTTCAGAAGATGAAGCCGTATCTGCTGTGCCTCAACCTCAACGGGATGATGCCCGATGGCGAGCGACGCGGTCAGAAGATCATGCAGCTTGGCGAGGGCGATCTCGACTTGAAGCTGCTCAAGGTGGTGCGAGACAGCGGATACACAGGCCCGATCGGCATCCTCGGCCACACGCAGGATGATGCTGAGGAACGGTTGCACGACAACCTCGATGGGTTTGATTGGCTGCTGCCGCAACTCGACGGAAAGCTAGCCGGCCCGAAGCCAAAGATGAGGACGCCGGTTCCTGCTCCCCTCGCCCCGGCCCTGCGGGGAGAGGGGCCGGGGGTGAGGGGTTCTTCTGCGTCCGAATCAGGCAAAGAGAAAGGCACCCCTCACCCTAACCCTCTCCCCGCAGAGCCGGGGCGAGGGGACAAGATAAAGCCGCTGACAGACGGCAAGTTTGGGAAGGCTCTCGATGGACGAGCGGGCGGCGCACTCGTGAAGGGTCGCGAGGAGTTCCGTCAGTTCCCGCTGACCGTCGAGTGCTGGACGAAGCTCGCCGACAAAGGGCCGTTCAACATCCTGGTCGCTCACGAACAGAAGTCATCCGGCACGCATTGGGAACTCTTCTCGATGGCCGGAAGCGGCAACTTCACGGTCTATCTGCCGGGCTTCACGCCCGACCATTGCCGCTCGGAAACAATGATCTGCGACGACCAGTGGCATCACGTCGCGATGGTCCTCGAACCCGAACGAGTTCGCCTGTTCGTCGATGCCAAGCCAGTGGCCGATCAGAAACACAAGCGGATCGAAATGAAATCCGTCCCCGGTGAGTTGGGCCTCGCGACGTTGATCGACCGGGGAATCGGTTGCAGCGGTCTCGTTGATGAAGTTCGCATTTCAAAAGGGGTGCGAGTTCCGTCGTCCATCCCCGACAAGCCGTTCGCTCCCGATGAGACCACCGCCGCGCTGTGGCATCTCGATGAACTCGATCCCACGCTGCAACTCGATCCCACGCTCCGCGTGGGATCGCGAGCCGACGCTCCGCGTCGCGAGCCACAAGCCATCGACGCAGAGCGTCGATCTTGGTCCCACGCAGAGCGTGGGACCAAGATCGACGGCCACTGGGGCACGGACGCCGTCGGCTTCAACTGGACCGAAGCCGATTCGCGAGACGACCGCTTCGGCCAGATGGATGTCGGACCGTTTCTCAGCACGAGCCTCGGCCCGCCGCTTGCCCCCGCCGCGTGGCACGATCCCGTGTACAAGGCGATCGTCGTGCGAGTCGGCTCCAAGCGGCAGGCCTCGATCAGCTACGACACCGAACTGCTGCGAGCCACCGCCGGTTGGACCGGCTTCGTCCGGTTCGACCCCGCCCGCTTCGGCATCATCGGCGCACCTCGACCCGACGGCCCGATCACGTTCGTCACGCCGTCTCTTCCCGGCTGGACCACGACCGGTGAGTTCACCAACTTCCGATCCGACCACCGTTACGGCCCGCTGCCGAAAGAGGTCGTGCATTACGAGGGCCTCTACCGTCACGGGCACCGCGTGGTGCTGAAGTATTCGGTAGGAGATGACTCGAAGAAAACAGGCGAGCCGGGTGCCGTAAGGCCCCGGGTTCTTGATCCGTCTACCCGGGGCCTTACGGCACCCGGCTCGCCAAAAGACACGCTGAGTGGAACAGTCCTCGAAACCCCGTGGCTCGAAGAGACCAATGACGCCGCGGCCCTCACGCGGACGTTACTTATCGGTCCGGCCAAGGTCGCGTGGAAGATGCTCGTCGCCGATCCGAAGGCGCGCGTGAAGTTGCATCCAAAGTCGGCGAGGGCTTCCGTCGCACCGGGTCACGGCGGCTGTCATGTCCTCACCGTGGAACCGCATGACAAGCCGGTCACGGTCAAGTTGCTCATCGCCTCCCCCGACGCGAACGAAGCGGCCTTCGACAAACTCGTCGCCGCTTCGCCCGCGCCGGAAGATGTGCTCGCGCTGACGAAGCCCGGCCCGGCAATCTGGGGTGAGCCGCTCGTGACGAAGGGGGAAGTGGTTGACGCTGTCATGGGCGAGGTGGGACGTAGGATGGACGCCTCGTCCGTCCGTCACACGGCGAATGCGGACGGACGAGGCGTCCATCCTACGAGTCCCTCAACCGGCGGCTACGTCATCGACACGATCACGCTTCCGTTCGACAACCCGTTCAACGCGCTCCTCTTCTGCGGCGGGCACGACTTCCTGCCCGATGGCCGAGCCGTCGTCTGCACGCTGCACGGCGATGTCTGGCTCGTCGATGGGATCGATGAAAAGTTGGAACGGATCACCTGGCGACGCTTCGCGACCGGACTGTTTCAGCCGCTGGGGCTGAAGGTTTTTGCTCCCCTCGCCCCGGCTTTGCGGGGAGAGGGGCCGGGGGTGAGGGGCACTTCGGCGGCAACATCTTCTGCGAGGAAAGACACCCCTCACCCTAACCCTCTCCCCGCAAAGCCGGGGCGAGGGGACAGGACGGACCTCTTCGTCGTAGGGCGCGATCAGATCACGCGACTGCACGACTTCAACCACGACGGCGAAGCCGACTACTACGAGAACTTCAACAACGACGCCCACGTCACCATGAACGGGCACGAGTACGTCACCTGTCTGGAAACCGACCGCGCCGGGAACTTTTATTACGTCAAAGGGAACTGCGATTCGCAGACGCCTCACGACGGCAGCCTGTTGCGCGTGTCGGCCGACGGGTCAAAACTCGATGTCTTCGCGACGGGCTTCCGCAACTCGAACGGCATCGGCATCGGCCCGAACGACGAGATCACCGTCGCGCCGCAGGAGGGCGAATGGACACCCGCCTCCGCCGTGTTCGTCGTGCGCGAGGGAGGCTTCTACGGGATGATGCCCTCGCACCATCAGGCAACCCCGCCGACGGACTTCATTCGCCCCCTCTGCTGGTTCTCGCGCCGAGACGACAACAGTTGCGGAGGCCAGGTCTGGACCACCAGCGACCGCTTCGGACCGCTTGGCAACCAGTTGCTGCACCTGTCGTATGGCCAGTGCAAACTGAGGCTGGTGCTGCGGGAAGAAAATGCAGAGACATCAGGCGAGCCGGGTGCCGTAAGGCCCCGGGTTCAACCGGTACAGGAACCCGGGGCCTTACGGCACCCGGCTCGCCAAGATTCGTTGCGACCCTTCAATGGCGGTTCCATCGAACTACCGCTGACGTTCGCCTCGGGCATCCATCGCGGACGGATGAACCCGCACGACGGTCAGCTCTACCTGACGGGCCTCAAGGGCTGGGTCTCCAGCGCCGTGAACGACGGCTGCTTTCAACGGGTGCGCCATGTCGGTGCGACTGGACAGCCGCAGGCTGGAGTCATCCCCTCTCCCCCGTCGTCGGGGGAGAGGGCTAGGGTGAGGGGGCCGAACGGCGAGAGATATTCCCCACATGAACAGCCCTCTTCTTCTACGACCTCCAAGCAACCGACCGCCGACTCACCCCCGAAAGCCCCCCTCACCCTAACCCACTCCCCCGAAGACGGGGGAGAGGGGACAAGACGCGCCGTGACCTTCAACCATCAACCACTCCCCGTCGCCATGCAGACCTATCGCAACGGCGTCGCCCTGACATTCTCCGGCCCACTCGATCGCGAAGCGGCCGAAGACCCGAGCAACTACCAACTCGAAGCCTGGAACTACAAATGGTCCGCCGAATATGGCTCGCCCGAGTACAAGCCCTCCGCGCCGGGACAAGTCGGCCGCGACGAGGTCGAACCGAAGTCGGTCACGCTCCTCGACGACAACCGCACCGTGTTCATCGAGCTCCCCAACCTCAAGCCCGTCGATCAACTCGCGGTTGGCTACACGCTGCTGACTCGGGACGGCAAGTCCCTCGAACAGACCGTGACGCTGACACTGAACTTCATTCCGGATCAGACGATGCCTGACGAAAAGATTCATCGACCCACTCTCGATCCCGTCAGACAGAGAACGATTGCGTCGCTCGTGGCCGGGGTCCGTTGGCAAGAGCAACTCATCGACGGCGGTCCCAAAGGCGTGAGTCACTACGATGAGAGACGGCTGCTCGCGTGGAGCCGCCCGGCTGTCCCTGGGGCGACGTTGCTTCCCCAGACGATGAGCCGCGTCGTGGCGGGAAGTGGTTGGCTGCGAGTCCCCGCCAGCGGGCGCTATCGGTTCGCCGCCGCGGCGTCATCGGGAACAGTCTCGTTCACGATCGATGGCCGCTCGTTGGCATTGACCGCGACGCCTGTCGAGTTCGTGCTGCGCAAGGGGCATCACCCGATCAAGGTGACTCACACCGTCAATCCGACCGTCGAGTTTCATTTTCGATTGCTCTGGGAGAGTGATCGTTTCCCCAGCGAAGCCGTCCCCGCGTCAGTGCTGTTCTGTGAGCCTCGATGGGAAAAGCGTGATCGGCAGTTTCTGGCTGGCCGCACGCTGTATTGGACGCATCACTGCGCAAACTGTCACCGCACCCCGTTCGCGCCGTTCGACAAGATCGTGTCCAACTTTGCCTTGAGCGGCAATCACGCGGCCGTCGAACCACTGGATGCTTCCAATCCGTTGAACCGAGCGCCCTTCGAGGCTCTGCGCGGCGCGCCGCGTTTGGACGGGATCGGCTCGCGCGTGCAACGAGACTGGCTCGTCGAATGGTTGCTCGCACCGCGTCGGTTTCGCAACGACGCCACCATGCCTTGTTTGATCCCGTCAGATGATGAGTCCGGCGTGCATGATCTGGCGGCGTACCTCGGGACGTTGCGAGACGCCGGCGAAACAACCGGGAAAGCGACCGACGCGGCGGCATCGCGCGAGAATCCGGTGACGGATGCCGAGTCGCGAAGAACGCGCGGCGAGACTCTGTTCGAGCGGCTCGGCTGCGTGGCTTGTCACACGTTCAGTCCCCCGAGCGCGCCCGATGAGTGGCAGCGACTGTCGCTCCATTTCGCCGGGGCCAAGTTTCAACCGGGTGCTCTCGCGCGGTTTCTGCTCCGCCCGCATGAGCATCACCCAGGCAGTTACATGCCAGACTTCAGACTCAGCCCCGATGAAGCGGCGGCACTCACGGAGTACGTCCTGCACAAGTCACGCTCGGATCTCGACCCGACGGTGGACGCTCGACCGGGCGATGTCGAACGAGGTCGCGTCGCGTTTCAAAAGCTGCGCTGTCAGAACTGCCATGCGATCTCCAAGACAGGCGAACTGGCTCCCCCCACGCTCGCCCCGATTGACGAGAACAGCAAGACGCGCGGCTGCTTTGCTCACCCAGATAACCTGCGCCCCGATGTTCCGCGATATGGCTTCTCGGAAGACGAGCGAGCGGCCCTGTGGTTCAAGGCCTTTCCGGCGCTCTACGGCACCCACGTCGAGGACCTTCGCCCGGAACGATCGGTCGCGGACTGGACCAAACAGTTGCGCTGCCACGCCTGTCACGCGCGCGATGAGGCGAGATCGCTCTGGCCCGAGATCGTTGCCGAAGAGGGATCGGGCCGCGCGGTTGAGGCCGTTCCGCAACTGACGTGGGTCGGTGAGAAACTCCAAGGGCCGTGGATCGAGAAGTTTTTGAAAGGGGAACTCGATGGCGAACGAACACGTAGGATGGGCACCTTGCCCGTCCGTTCTTCGCCTCTTCCGTCGGACAAAACGAAAACAAAACTGGACGGGCAAGGTGCCCATCCTACGGGAGAGATTGCGAATCATGCGGGAGGGAATGCGAGTCATGGGAATGACTCGCCTACGAAGCCGCGTCCGTGGCTGACGGCTCGAATGCCGAGCTTTCCTGCCTACGCCAGTGTCATCGCGCACGGCCTGGCGGCCGAGCATGGCGTTCCGTTTGAAGAGCCGCTGCCGAAGGAACTCGATGCGGACCAGATCGAGATCGGTCGCCGGCTCACGCTGCGAGACGGGGGTCTCGATTGCCGGCAGTGTCATGGCATCGGGAAGGAACAGCCGCGCGGAGATGCCTCGACGCAGATTGCCCTCGGCATCAACTTCGCCCTCGCGCGCGAGCGGCTGCGCCCCGAGTTCGCCCTGCGCCAGATGCTCGATCCTCCGCGCTACGACCCCGGTTCGAGAATGCCCCGCTTCGCCCCCGACCTCCGCACCACCGCCGCCAAGCACATCGAAGGAGGCGACGCGCGGAAACAGTTCGAGGCACTGAAGCAGTTCCTCTGGTCGGTGAAGCCGGACGAGTGAAATTGGAGGCGTGGTATGCGCAGGAAATCTCGGCTATTGATTGGCTGAGCTATGTCGGGCAGTCATTCCTGTGGCTCTCACTCCCGATCAACAAATATCTTCATCAATCTTCTCGAACCTCCCGTGAGCACCCGATTCCCCCTATGACACCCTACAACCCTCATCAGTGGACGAGCCATCTCTTCGATGTCGAAGGCTCGATGGTGCGCGAGATTTTGGGCCGCGTGATGACCTGCGTCGTCTGGTCGGCGGTCGTCGTGGGGCTGTACCAGTTTGGCCCCGATTGGTTCGACAAACTGGCAATTGCCGAGACGGCTCACGCCTTGATCGGGCCTTCGCTGGGCTTGCTGTTGGTCTTTCGGACGAATGCCTCCTACGACCGTTTTTGGGAGGGACGCAAGTTGTGGGGCGGCATCATCAATGAGTCGCGGAACCTCGGTCGGCAGTCGGCCACGTGGTTCGCCGCCGATGGGGAGTTGGCTCGTCGAGTCCTCGGGTGGACGGTGGCTTATGCCTACAGCACGATGCACCGACTGCGAGGCATCGCCGACATCGGCCCCGCGCGTGAGCAGCTTCCCGCCGCTGATGTCGCCGATGTCTTGCGTTCCGGTCACGTCCCGCTCGCCATCGCGCGACGCATCACGGAACTGAACACCGCCGCGCGAGACCGCCGACTCATTGATGGCCATCAACTGCAAGCTCTCGATCAAAACGTACAGCAGTTGATCGACTATTGCGGCGCGTGCGAACGGATTCGTTCGACGCCACTCCCCTTTGCGTATGCCGTTCATCTGCGGCGCGCGTTGCTCGCCTATTGCTTCACGCTGCCGCTGGCCCTCGTCCAAAAGTTCGGTTGGGAAACCGTGCCGGTCACGCTGGTGATCGCCTACGTCCTGTTCGGCATCGAAGAGATCGGCGTGGAGATCGAAGACCCCTTCGGTTCCGACGTGAATGACCTGCCGCTGGAGACGCTCTGCGCGATGATCGAAGACAACCTGCGCGAACTCGCCGACTCGGTGACCTGATTCAGGACTTCCGGTTGCGGAACGCCCGGCATCGCCCCGCATTCTTCTGGGTTGTGGGGCAGTCTCCTCGAACTATCCTCGGTCACACTATTTTGTCTGGCGATGTCGTTGACTTCCCTTATCGGCCGTCATTACGATCCCGCATCGTTTTTCCCGATACTGTACTCATGGTCGTATCTGGTCCTCAGATACTAAGCGTGCAATGAACCTCCGCGATCTGGAACTGTTTTGTGAAGTGGCGCACTTGGGGAGTTTCTCCAAGGCGGCGAAGGCGCATGGCATGTCTCAGCCAGCCGCCAGTGAGATCGTGAAGTCGATCGAGGAGCATTTGGGATGCGAGTTGCTCAATCGCGCCGTTCGGCCGCTGGAGCTGACTCCCGAGGGGCACATCTATTACGACGGGTGCCGTCAGCTTTTGGATGAGTACCGTCGGCTGGAAGACCGCGTGCTGCAACGGCGGGACAAAGTGGTCGGCCCGGTGCGAATCGGGGCGATTTACTCGGTCGGTCTCTTGCAGATGGACTCGTATGTTCGCGAATTCGAGCGGCTTTGTCCGGACGCCGCGCTCGATCTTCAGTATCTGCATCCCGAAGAAGTCTTGGCGCGCGTCGTCAGCGAAGAGGTGGACCTCGGACTGATGTCGTTCCCGCCGAAGCGGTCGGATTTGAACTGCATCCCTTGGCAAGACCAGCCCATCGTCGTGGTGGTCCCACCGTCGCACTCGCTCGCCAAGCGGGATTGGGTGCGAGTCGAGGAACTGGAAGGCGAGAACCTCGTCGGGTTCACGGCCGACCTTCAGATGAGGACCGAGACCGACCGCTGGCTCAAGCAGGCGAAAGTTCACGTCAGCGTGGTTCATGCCTTCGACAACATTGAAAACATCAAACGGGCGGTCGAAGTCGGTTCGGGGATCGCACTCCTTCCCGTCCCCACTGTT
>JAYVOX010000176.1:0-8609 GCA_043757695.1 Schlesneria sp. | reverse complement strand
GAGCAAAGCCCCAACAACACGATGCGCCGGGCACCGCATCTCCGCTGAAGTTCGCTCAGAACGAGTTCGAGATCGCGAAACGCCGTCGCCGGATAAGTCACGTTCTCGCACTGCGTCTCGGTCGTGACGCTGTCCCCCAATCCGCAGAAGTCGAGTCGGAACGAGCGGAAGCCTTGTGCGGCAAGCTGCCTCGCGAGGAACACGTTCAGTCGCCCCGGCCCGATGCGATACGACGAGCCAGCATTGAGCAGCAAGACCAATGGCTGCTCATTCGCCCTCGCATCATCGACCGGTTCGCAGGCGATTCCGAACAGATCGGGTTGAGAGCTAATCCGCATCGCCGACTCCCGAACGCTCGGTTCGGCGACTCTGTGATGGTGATTCTCAGAGGCAGGCATCAGCGCTTCACGCGGGGCCGCACCACCGCTGTCGATTTCAAAGTTTGCATCCGCTTCCGCCGAGATGTGTCGCGTGAGCCAGCTCGTGATCTCACGAATCGCCGTTCTCGGAACGTCGCTGTGATGTGGCTCCGCCATCATTTCAACGTAGCCCGGCACCGACACCTTCTCGACGCCGATGCCGCTCGCCAACCAGCGATCCGAGAGACGACCGTCGTCCGGAACATCGTCGCGCGACACCAGCAGCACACGCCGACACATCGGCTGGCAGCGCAGCAAATCCAACTGGCTCAAGTCCGCAGCGGTCTCTGCACTCAAGACGAATCCCGCCGCCTCAATGATGCCGCCCACATCGGGTTCGCTTCGAGGCGTGACTGCCGCCGTGAGGCTGATCGCTTTCATTTCGCGAACATACGCGCGGCCCTTTGTCACGGGAGACCAAAGCACCAAGTTGTCGATCTCCAGCTCCAGCTCAGCGGTCGCGACTGCCGCGAGCGAGCCACCGAGACGCAGGCCGACCAAACTGATCTGCCGACAACCGAGCTGCGCTCGCATCCAGCGGACTGCATCACGGATGTTGTTCAGCCACGTGGCGACTCGCCCGGCATCCTCATCGGCACCGGACGAGTCACCCGTTCCCTGCCAGTCGAACCGCAACACCGGGACTTCTTCCTGAGCGAGTTGGTCCGCCAAGTGTCGCAGCGCACGGTGCGAATGGAGTTGCTCGTAGCCAATCGGCGGACAAATGAGGACTCCATGATCGAGGCCCGTTCGCTCGACACGGTGATGCAGCCAAGCGAAGACCGGCTGGCCTTGGCTCTCCAAATAGAACGCCGTTCGCTGCACAGGCTCCGCGTGAAATGGACTCTGGGCAGCGTGCCTCTGGTTGAGATCAACAACTGTTGCCGACATGGTTCACACCGATCTGCCCGTTGAAAAACGTGAGGTACGTGGCTCGCGGATATCACAGAGCCTCATCTACTGACTGCAATGCCCGCCCCTGACACAGGGCAATTGTTTGAGACGAATCCACATTCAAAGCTTCCACGTCCACTCGAAATTCTCGCGGCGGCTTTCCGATCGCAGTCAAGGTGACGACCTTCTTTCGCTGCGGGACCAGATGGAAATAGTTGTCATCGGGGACAAAGCCTTTCGCGTCCAGTCGCACAGCGTGGAGAAAGCGATCGCAGCTCAGTGAGACCTCGCACGTGGTCTCGCTCGTCATCTCGGCAGAGGCTTCGAGATTGGCCGTCGGCACAATTGCGGGATCGCGGCGACGGATGAAATGAAACGCTTCGCTCACGACCCGTCGATCGGCATCGAGTAATGTGGCCACCACAACATCGTGGTGCGGCGGTCCAAAACGATAGGCATAGCTGACATCGTAAAAGCCCCCGACAATCTCCTCGGCGTTGAGCATCTGGCGGGACCGACCACTCAATCGAACCGGCACTTCCTGGCGCACGATCACCGTCGCAGGCTCCTTCAACAGAGTGACTTCCACAAATCCCTCGAACGCCTCCCTCGACTCGTTGATGAGGTGCAAGTGGAGGCCGTTCAGACCTTCATCCGTCAGCGTAATCTGCCGACTGCGCCAGAGTCTTTTCAACGCGTAATACGCCGCCTTGGGAATGCCAGTGCTATCGACGATGCCCCATCCTGCCGCGGGCCACAGGTCTTTGAAGAACCAAACCAGCGCTCCCCGATTGTGGCTGTGACCGCTGCGCCATTCGGAGTACGTCTGGGTCATCATCTCCCCCGAGGTGACTCGACTGAGCTGCCAATAGCGGCGCATGTCCGTGGTCCTCAACGGCACCGCCGCGACGCCAAACAGATGCTGGAGATAGTGGTCTCGCACATCTTCAAAGTCGTAACTGGCCCCCGTGTCGCGCGGGATGCGTTGCTTCCATCGCGGATGATGCGCGACCGGTGCGGCTCCCGCCATGATTGCGTTCACCATGTCTGGCTCGGGAACATTCGCGAAGCCGAGACACTCCGCAGCAAACTGAACATTGGCCTGACGCAGCTCCACAGGCGAACGCAGATAGGCTCCGACCCCGTAGTAGTGCGACACTCCCGAGCTGGCATGAAATGGGAGAACTCCGCCGCTGGGAGTCGATGCAATATACGCAGTCGTCGGATGGTGTTCGGCACACAGCGCGGGAAGTCGTTCGGCAAACCAATCGTTTCGCCACAGCTCACGCGGCATCCCCAGCATCGCCGCCTGTTGTTCGATCTCACTGTTACCGCAATAGATCGCCACGCACGGGTGAGACGCGAGTCGATGAAGCTGATAGGTCACTTCGGCAGTAATGTTGTTCGCGAATGTTTCGTCGGCCACCGGATAGTCCATGTTGGCGAACATGAAGTCCTGCCAGACGAGGATCCCCAGTTCATCGCACAGTCGATAGAAGAGGTCGCTCTCGTAGGTCATCGTTCCGCCGACACGCAGCAGGTTGGCACCGGCATCGCGTGCGAGCAGCAAGTCGCGACGCAGCGATTCCTCAGTGCCGTTCAACGTGAAGATGTCCGAGACCGTCCAGCAGGCTCCTCGACAATAGATCGGCTCACCGTTGAGAGTGACGGCGAAACCCTTGGCCATCTCAACTCGCAAATCACGGAAGCCGATCCTTCCACACGCGATCACCTGACGATGTGCTTCAGACTCGACGATCACCTCACACGCGAACAACGGTTGATCGCCGTGAGTGTGCGGCCACCACATCGGCGGGCTGGAGATGCGAAGCTCACCACTCAGTGTCGTTCCGTCCGCAGCGGTCGTGACCGCGACAGTCGCTTCGTGTGATCCGACTCGCAGCGTGACTTGCTTAACCGGCGCGACCGAGTGGACTCGCGCACGGAGCATCACAACGCCCGTCGTGCCCTCGAGGCTCGATACCAACTGCACGTCGGTCAGTCTCACCGGTTCGCGTTCGATGCGGATGTCGCGCCACGGTCCAATCGCGGGGACTGGAGGCGACCAACCGGGAATGTGGCCGAGCAGCGTGGTGCGCTGCCATCGTAACTGCTGGTGATCGACCAGATTCGTCTTCCAACGCGGACGAGGCCGCTTCGTTTGCAAGTCCGCAGAGAGCGAACGAAAGCGGATCGCCAACTCATTGGTCGCTCGCAGCAACGAAGTGATCTCGAGCTGATAGGCCCGAAACATGTTGTCTGTCGAGAGTAGATGCTCGCCATTCAGCCAGATGTCGGCGAGTGTCGCCAAACCATCGAAGCACAAGACGCACGCCGGACTCATCGAATCGGCCGCCAACGCGAACGTCGTGCGATACCACCAATCCTGAGCATCAATGTCCGTCGGTCGTTGAAAATCCCAACGACCTGCCGCGTTCAATGCACTCGCCACGGTCCCCGGAACTGCGACCGATCGCCATTCATGATTCGCCGTCGCCAGTTGATCTGGATCAGTTACAGTTCCCGGCGCATGCGAGCAGAAATCCCACGGGCCAAGAGACAACGGCGTTGCCTCCAAGCACTCACCACTCACCAGCGGGGATGATTCGACCATGGGTTGACGCTTCCGACAAAAGTCCAAAATTAACGTGGGGCAGATTTGTCATCGGCCCCAATCCCAGCCAAACACGCGGCAAGGGCAGATTACAAATCTGCCCCACGTGACGTGACGTTTGTCTGAAGCGCCTGCGTTGGTTTTCCCAAGGCGTTTACAAGAACCGAGCCTTCAAGTCTTCCATCGCACTCTGCCAAGTGCTGGCCATCTGATCGAGGATCGACAGCTCCATCGGCTTCTTGCGGGCCATAGCTCGTGCCAGTTGGAACTGCATTGTTTTCGCACCGGTCGAGATTTCGACGAACGCCGCGATCGAGCTTTCCAGTGGCGTCTCCTGCTGTGTCTGTAGCCAGCGCAGATAATTCGCCGCCAGCTCGAAGCACGATCCGAACTGCCTCAGCGTTGCGAACGAGTACTGATGAAAGGTCTCGATCGGCTCGTTCACCAGCCAGTGCAGGTCCGCCTCAAAACGCGGCTTGAACTTTGCAAACGGATTGGCTTCCGGCAACAAACCGAGTTGGCGACGCAACATCTTGAGTGAAGTCTGCACAAGTTCAACATCTGTGAGCGGTACCGAGGAACGGCGCTTAACGAACTCCGCATACGGCGGCAGAACGGTGGGATGCTTGACCCCTTCCAAATTGAAAATGTTTAGGAAGTCTTCGCCGTGCAACTCGTAATAACCCTGCCCGTGGAAATAACCGAAACGCCGACTCTGTACGTCAATCTCGATGGCGGCCACTGTCGTCTTCACATGCTGTTGTCGATACGCCGTCCCCACAGTATCGGGGAGCCAAAACGAGTCCAACTCGACCAACACCGGCCGCATCCTTCCGATCTGCTCTTCAATGTGCGAGACCACTGGCCGCCAGATCGCCAGTTCCTGAACATCAAGTCCATAAAGCTCCCACAAGTCGAACAACGGAAACTTGAAGAAGGTCCATTGATCGCCTTCAAAATCGATGGCCACAGTAAACGGCAGCGCGGCCAACGGCTCAAAGCCCCAGCCATGCAGCAGCTCAATCCAGAGATCGACGTAACAGTTCGTCTCCGCCCAATTGCGATCTTGAGTGTGGAGACAATGCCGTTGATGGCTGCTCGATTCGAGTGGGAAGACATGCATCGTCATAGTCCAAGCTCATGCTTCACGTCGGCGGGCCACGCGTCGGGATTCAACCCGTGCGTTTTGAACAGCGCGAGCGTGACTCGCTCCAATCCGAAACCGATACAGGCGGAATGGGCCACCTGACCATCGGCCGTGCGAATGTCGAACGCATTACCGAAGTAATCCAAGTGATAATTGCAAGACATGATCGCCGTCGGCTTATCGGCAGTGGCAACTGGGATCACCATCTCGAACTTGAGGTTCTGCTCCTTCTGAGTTGCGGCCATCATGCGTCCGCCGCGTCCGAAGAAGGGATCGTTCGCCAGCACACATTCGACCTTCAACCCGACCGAGTTCAGAATCTCTTGGCCCAACGTCACCCAGTGGTCACGGTGCGCGAGCGCCTGATCCGGCGATCCGAGTCGCACCGACTCGTGCATCCGAAACATCTGCATTCGGCAGGGATCGAGCGACGGCTCGTGCCGGAAGACAAACGAACGGAGATCGACCGTGCGGCCACCGTCACGCAGCGTTCCCGTCGCAGTCGGATAGAGCGGATAACACGTGGCCGGAGTCAGCATGACTTCCGTCGGCGTGAGAGACTGCGTCCAGTCCTCACCATTGGCTCGCTTCTGAAGTAGCGCCACGTGATCACGTTCGTTCCCCGTAAAGCTATGCACCGACCCCATCAGATCGGGAAAGTTCTCGATATGACTGGTCTTTAAATAATGCGCGCGATTTAACAAGCCCGGAAACCGAACGACCTCCGCGTGGAGATGAGCGCTGCGGCGAGTCACGATGGAGTCGAAGCCTTCCAGGACTCGCTCGAACACGCCGCTGTGACCATAAACGCCAAGGACCCCCAACGGAATCAGCAATCCCGCTGAGGTCAGTTGATCGAGATACGCCTGATAGGCTGCGGTATGGACTTCATTCGAGAGGCACATGCTCAGAACCTTTCTTTATGAACCATCAGCATGGTGGCGTTGAGTTTTGTGATGCGGTCGTTGTTGACCATTAACGCCGCGCCGTAGGCATCTCGCAGATGCCGCGCGAGGCTAAACTTCGAGTCGTTGCGATAACCGGAAATGCCGCAGATCAGCAGTGCGTGCCCGACGATTTCCACAATGCGCTGCGAACACGACACCTTGAGATTGTTCGTGCGGATCGAGAAGCCAAATCCTTTAAACGCATCCAGACAGTTCTGTTTGAGCAACTCGTGATACTCGAGCGTCAGACTCTTGACGTTGTGCCGCATCTCTTGCAGCACTTGGTCCACCTCGGCCAGTCGGATGGCGGAGATCGGTGTCTCGCCGGGTGTCTTGCGAGCTTCGGCTCGAACAAATGCGCGTGCCCGATTGACTGCATCGCTGGCAATCCCCGTCCAAAGCGAAGCCCACACGATGTGCGAATAGGGATGCATCGTCTGCGTGAGAATCTCGCTGAAGGGAGTCGGTAGGATCTGTGAAGTCTCACCGATCGCAGTCAGTGTGAAACCGGAACTGCATGTGCCGCGAAATCCCATCGTGTCCCAGGTCGATAATGGCTCGGCGGTATATTCACCGCGACGAACCATGACGTGAACTTGGTCGCTGGCAGGGGCCTCAGGCGAGCGACGACATGTCACAAGAATATTGTCGGCCGTTGCTCCATACGAAATGACCGGTGCCTTCTTCGTCAACGTGAAGTTGTCGCCACAGACTTCGATCGCGCATACGCTGGAAAGTAAATCGCCCCCCGTGCCGATCTCTGTCGTCGCGGACGCCATCAAGAGCTGGTCGCTGACGAGCAACCGCAAATAGTGGCGGAAATAGATCGAATCCTGACCGTGATGCACGACGCACGCCACCTGAATGCAGTGCATCGCATATATCATCGCGGACGAGCCACAATACTGGCCAAGCGCCTCGCAGACTTCGCCAATCTGCACGATGTCCAAGCCCATGCCGCCGTATTCGGTCGGAACGTAGGCACTCAACAGCCGAGCGTCACTCAGCGCATCAAACGCTTCCGTCGGAAAACGAGCGTCGCGATCAACCGCCTCCGCATGGACGGCCAGAACATTCTTGCCGATGACATGTACCTGTTGCAGCAATTCAGCGAAGTCCGGCGTCGATCCGGCGACAACTTCGCATTCCAGTGTCTTCATAGAGTTCTCGGGGCTAAGACGAAGATGAACGGCCTGTGGAACAAGGCCATAAGATCGGGCTGTTCAGCGAACGACCGTAAATGATTTACTAACCCACAGCGTGAGCGAGACCGTCGCTTGATTGACACCCTCACTCAAGCGACAGGTTGGTCTGGGTAAGAAAGATACTGCATGTTGCCCTAGCTCGATGCGTTTTTAAGTTTTGGAAAGCGGCAATTGATTGCCGCTTTTCTTTCTGACTTTGGTCAGTTTCTTGAAGGACTCGGTTTGGACAAGACCACACAAGAGATTCCAGAGGCAGATCAAAGAACGCAGCAATGAATCATCACATTCCCAATAGTGGCAACAATTGAGACTAAGTCGCCAGTTGTGAGACAGCATCAGAGATCGAAGCCACACTGTTAAATGTTTTGCGGCTCAGCATGGTCTCTGGAAACTCGATATCGAACCGATCTTCCAAAGCCAGCATGATTCCCACGGTCGCCAGCGAGGTCAGTCCGGCGCTATAGAGATCACTCGTCTCTTCGAGACTGAAGACATCCACCGACAATCGCCCTTGTTGGGCGACGATCTCGCGAATCGCCTGAACGTCGTTCAGTATTTGTGTTTGGAGGTCACTCACGATAGTTACTCGCCTTTATTTCAAGATACACACGAACGGCCCATTGAACTCGATCGGTCGATCGGCAAGAGTCCTTTGCTTATCTCATGCCGCAGCGAATGCGAAAGAATCACACTAGAGATACGCTCAACGACTCTGCGGCTTGGGAAATCAACCCCTGCTGGCCGCCTCGTGACATTCAAGCTAGCTCGTAAAGTTAGCGTGCGCCGTACTGCTCGTGGTTTTTTGTCAACTTCAGAGGGAAGGCCAATCCGCAAATCCAGAACAATCGGATCAAATACCAGCCAATCCAGCATGTCCCTCAGTCTAGCGGTACGTATCAAAAGAGCGGTCATATACCCCGCGCGGCGCAATCTGAGTCGTACTCCTTAACCGTGTGGGCAACATTTCGCGCGTAGAACGAAGACTCAGCCCCAAAAACGGAAGTGGGTTCACGACTGTTGCATGAACGCGGGGCCGAGGCGGAACTGAGCGTCATGACCAAGCAATGCCTCGACCGCCGGATTCCCGACAGGCCCACGCTGGTCGAGGAAGTGACCGCCTGGGAGACCCGGCACAACACGGCCGAGGCCAAAATCGACTGGCAATTCACCACCGACAAGGCCCGCACCAAACTCAATCGACTGTACCCGTCAATTCAGGAATGAAGTGGCACTAGGTGTCTGTCCGGAAAGTCGAAGGCCATACCTTCCGTAGGGTGGGCACTGCCTAGGCCGAGCGAAACTTGGGGTTGACGGGTGAAAATGCGTTTGGGCGATCGGGCCGGTTTTGTTGACGGGTTAGTGGCTGAAGGCGAGGCGTCGTTG
>JAYVOX010000175.1:0-8634 GCA_043757695.1 Schlesneria sp. | reverse complement strand
CAAACGCAACCGTGGGCTAGCGCCCAGCGGCTGATTTCATCAGCCGGAACGCGCTAGCGTCCGGTTTGAGTGGGTAAGTTTTCATCTGCCGCTCGCCTAACTGGCGTCCCCCTGAAAACCGGACGGGCAGGAGTGCCCATCCTACAAATCAGAGTTCTGGGGCGAGTGACAAAGGGAGTGGTTCGTCGTGCAGTCTGGATCAATCACCGAGCCATCGCCGCTGTTCACACAGAGCGAGGCCGAGCAGTTTCAGCGTGAGGGCTTTCTCGTCACGAAGGGCCTCGTCAGCGAAGCCGATCTGCGGCAGATGCGACTCGTCACCGAACGTGGGGTGCGTGATGAGATCGCGCCCGTCGAGTACGAAGCGGACCTGCACTATCCCGGCGCACCGGACTCTCTCGATGCGGTCGGCGGGCGGACCATTCGCCGACTCAAGCAGGCGCACAGCCGCGACTTTTTGTTCACCGAGTGGATGATCCGTCCGACGATCCTCGGTCGGCTCCAGCAGTTGCTCGGCCCGAGCGTCCTCTGTCCGCTCGCTCATCACAACTGCATCATGACCAAGCAACCGCAGTTCAGCAGTGAGACTGGCTGGCACCAGGACATCCGCTACTGGGCCTACTCGCGCCCGGAACTGGTGAACGTCTGGATCGCCCTCGGCCACGAACGACCTCAGAACGGTTGCCTGCAAGTCATCCCCGGTTCGCACCGGTTGACACTGGAGCAAACACGCTTCGACGACGCTCTGTTCTTTCGATCAGACCTCCCCGAAAACCAACCGCTGATTGCCACGAAGCAGTTCGTGGAGATGGCACCGGGCGACGTACTGTTCTTCCACGGCAAGACGCTGCACGCGGCCAGTCGCAACGTGACTCAAGAGACCAAGTGTTCGGTCGTCTTCACGTTTCGCGCGGGGGACAACCCGCCGCTCGCGAACTCACGTTCGGCCGCGCTCCCCGAGTTGCTGTTGACCCCTGGAGTGTGAATGCCGTGGTTTGGTAACGGTCTTGGGTGACTCTCCTCACGGTACTCGCGCGGTGTGCGTTGCCTGTATGGGGCAGAGGGCCACGACTTCTCGATCGGTTACGACGAGAGCATCGGTGGAGTCGCCAGCGACGGACGCCGCGACTGAGATCAAAGTCGTGGCGGGATTGAGCCGACAGCGTTGCACGATTCGTCCGGAATTGGCTGCACAGAAGCAGACGGACTTGAGTTCTGAGCCGGTCGGAGTCATCGGCCACGCGGCGACCAAAGGGCCGCACAGCGCCACGTTCCACTGGCCCGTTTTCACGGAGAGTGCTGGCTCCTTGACCGAACGAAAGGACGGGTTCGACCGTGAGTCTTCACCGACGAACTGTTCCCACAGTTGCTGGCCGTTCTGCAATGAGAGCGCGCGAACGATGCCGCGACTGGCGACAAAGACCGTCGTCTCGCTGGCGATCACTTGGTGCGCGGGATCAGTCAAGGGCCAGTCGGTCAGGCCGGCGGACCATAAGGTACGACCGGTCTCGCGATGAATCTCTTTCAGGGTCGTGCCATCCACGGTCAGCAGCAGGTGCCCGTGTGCCGACCAAGCGACGGGATCGACATGTGCGAACGACATCCCGCCGCGATACGTCCAGACCGGCGCGGCGATATCGGGAACGAGCGACTCGACGCGGCGTGTGTCGGTGACGACGGTGACTCGCCCCACGTCGTCCGTCATGGGAGGACGACGCCACGGTTCCGTGTGACCGGGAAGTTCTGCGGCACGTCGTTCTCCGGCGATCTCCAGCAGCCAAGTCGTCGCAGGTTGAATCGTT
Organism: Schlesneria sp.; assembly: GCA_043757695.1. GTDB lineage: Bacteria > Planctomycetota > Planctomycetia > Planctomycetales > Planctomycetaceae > Schlesneria. The sequence goes on along the minus strand of JAYVOX010000175.1, from coordinate 6,832 downwards.
TGCAAGGCGATGTGGTCTGTGCCGCAAGACCACTCGCGCTGCATGCGTCCCGGCGGTTGAAACGACCACGCGTGGTCGCCGGTTCGCGCGTCGATGAGTCTCACGCCGGAACGCGGCTCGAACTCGATGACCCAGCGACCGCGAACCTCAAACTGAGCGAGCGACTTCTGCTTCGTCTGTCCCGATGTTCGCCGTGCGACGGACCACAATCGCTCCCCCGATTCCAAGGTCAGGGCCGACAACGCGTCGTCGGTGGCAACGAGCAGGTGCGTCTCCGCATAAGCGACCCAACAAGGTCGTTCGGCAAATGGCAACTGCCAGCGGACGCGACCCGACTCGCGATCGAGGCATTCCAACTTCCGCTCGAACTGCGGCGGCTCGCTGTCACCTGACGAGACGATGTCGCGATGCACGAGCACGCACGCGAGCGACTTCGATGGCGGCTCACCCTGCGGCACGAACGGCATCGCTCGGGCCACATCTGCGCGTGAGACCACGTTCGCAGCGAGACTCGCGCGAGGCAGGAGGCTCACTGTCCAGGCCCGTTCGAGAAACGCGATCGGCGCGGAACTCGTCTGCTCGTAGGAGCGGTACTCGGGCCGTGCCAGTCGTTCGCGAGCGAGATCGTACGCGCGGCGAGTCAGTTCACCCTGCTCCACCATCGTGTCAGCAAAGCGGTCATTGAATCGCAACCAAACGAGGTGCGCTGCTCGCCAATAACCCGCCAGTTCCAACGCTTCCGCCCACGACACGAGGGCCGTCGCTTGTTCCGCTGGCAGGCCCTCTTCATCCACCAGTCGCGCGAAGATCGAACAGGCTGCGGCGACGTGCCCCGCCTCTCGTTCGAGTGCGGCGAGCGTGAGCCACGCGCGTCGCGCGGTCTCGGCGTGAGGAAACTGTGCGAGCGTCTCGCGCAGCGCTGCCGCCTCGCGATCGGCCACGTGCGTGGCGATCTCCCGCGCGGCCCGTTGTTCAACCGACGCATACACCTTGCGACCGTGCTGCCCGATGAGCCGCTTGATCGCCGCTGCCGCTTCGCTGCCGGAGTTCATTTGACCGACCGCCTCGCGACGAACGGCACTTCGCAGCCGAGCCTCCTGCAAAATCTGTTGCCAGTGTTCGACCGCCGCCTCGGGCCGCTGCCGCATCTGCTCGACAGATGCCAGCTCAAACAAGACTTCTGCGCGCGCGACCGGTTTCGATGCGAGCGCCAAGGCCTCAATCAAACCCGTGAGCGCTTCGTCCGTGTGACCTTGAGTCGCCTTCTGGCGTGCGGCTCGACGGAGCAGTTCGCTCAATCGAGCGGCGTGTCGCTGCTGTTGCGTCTCCTCGTGCGGAGCAGGTGCCGACGACGGTGATGACCGCGTTGGCGGCTCCTCGTCATGCCGTTGCCGCGCGGTGTGAGCCGCCTTCGCCGCTGCGTGGAGATTGCCCGCCGAGGCTTCGATCTCAGCCAGTTTGAACAGCAACTGCGACTTGTCCGGCCGCGATGACAGCTCACGATGCAGTCGTTCTTTGAGCAGGCTGTATTCGCCATACGCGACGAGTTTGTTTGGCTGCGCGATCAGCAGCATCCCGCCCGCGATGAGGACGTTCCCACCCGACTCAGCCGAGTCTGGCGTGTTGAGTGGCACACTGCGTCGCGGCTGCCCCGTCGCGGCATCGACGATCCGCAACTCTTCCCGCATCGGCCAGAGGATCGCATCCCCCGCCAGCACGCCGCGTCCATAGCCTCGTTCGGCCGGGTCTCTCGACGCGGAGATGCTCCAGCCATCACGGCCCGTTGCGACATCCAGCGCTTTCAACGAGTGACCGCTGACAATCAACCGCGTTCCCTCGTCACTCGAAGCCACACCGAGCAGGTGCCGCCAACGATCGCGCGACGGGTGCATTTTCTGCCAACGTACTCGTCCCGAATCGGCTTCGATGCAAAGCAACCGGTCGCAGTCGTTCGGGGCGACGAACAGCAAGCCTTCGTGAAACATGGCGGGAGTCAGCCCTTGCTTGGAGTGATCCGACTGATCGGCCACATCGGTCGGCAGGCGGCTTTCATAGGTCACGGCCCATTCGACGCGACCGTCTTGTGCATCAACCGCGACGATCACACCGGCATCGGTCGAGACGAACAGCTTCCCCGCACCGAGCGTCGGTAACAGATGGCTGACTCGATTGTGATGATCCTCAATCGACGTGCGAGAGGTCGCCAACGTTCGCGTCCAAACTCGCTCTCCCTTCGCGGCGTCAAGGCAGCTCACCGCAAATTCCAATTGCGGACGGCGACGGCTGTGAATGACGTACGCCCGGCCATCGCGCACGACGGGTGAACCTTCAAACCGCCAGGGACGCTGACTGTCATGGTGCCACTCATTGGCGGCGATCTTCCAAACCAATCGGCCTTGCCCGTCTGCCAAGTCGAGACAGACGAGTTCACTCGTCAAATCTCGCAGCTCACCTTCGGAAGGGTTGGTGACAGGCGAGCCAAGTCGCGCGAACAACTTCCCGTCGGCCACCGTCATCGTGAACCAGGGGACGCCCACAGACTGCCGCTCCGGTGATGGGGCACGCTCGTCGGGAACGGGGGGATAGATCTGAGCAGTGCCGCGTTCGGTCGGCCAGGCTGGCTCACCCGTCAGCAAATTGAAGGCGGAGATCGAGTCGGCATCGTTCACCAACACGAGGTCTCGAAAAACAACCGGATGCGTACTGAGTGGCCCGCGATCAGGTGATGCTCGCGGACGATCGAACGGCGGCAGTAAGTTGGGCGTCAACGGCTGGTGCCAACGCGGTGCCCCGACATCAATGACCGACGGCAAAATTTGAGTCCGCTCCGGAGCGAGGCCGAACGTCGTCGCTTCGCCCTCCTGCGGCGAGGCGTCCCACGCGACAGACTCTTCCAAAATCTGCTTGAGTAACTCGGCCAATCGTCCGTGCCGCCCCGCGAGCGAACCGACCGTCTGAGGATAGAGTTCGCTGAAGAGCCGCTGCTCCTCGAAGGCCCGCACGCGGTTCCCTTCCATCAGTGAGCAGAGCACCAACCGCGACAGGACCGAGGCCGGTTCGAGATCACTGTCGGGGTAACGCAACACGGTCGGTAGATTCGCGGCCCGCGCGGCTTCAGGCAACGCAACGATCTGTGACCAGAACAGCCGTGCCGCGGCAAAGTCTCCTCGATCCCAAGCCGCTTCGCCGAGTGACCACAGCGCGTCGTCACCGTAGCTGCTGAGATAGACCTGCCGGACAAGTCGCTCCAATTCGGCACGGTCTCGCGTCCGCTGCCAGTTCTCAAACCAACGCTTGGCCAGTGGATCGACCTTCCGGCGATAGGCGATCAATCCCTCCGGCGGCATCCGCGACAACAGCACTTGGCAGCGCGTCGCCACGTTGAGATAGACCGCCGTTCCGCCCGCTTGTCCCGGTTGAGCCAACACCAACGAACGACCATCGGTCTGCGCGATCTCATGCAGCATGTCTGCGGCCTCAACCCAACGTCGATCCGCCAGATAATCTTCGATCGTGCCCAGCCGTTTCTGCACGCTCGTGTCCGATACAACAGTCGCCGTCTCCCGCATCGGCCGCTTGATTGGCTCCGCTGCCAACAGTCGCCCGCGTTCCATTGCAAATGCGACGGCAATCAACGCGACGGCTAGCGCCCCGCTTCCAAAACCAGTGTGCCACTGCTTCGGAGTCCTCGGAGAAGCAGTGCCATCGGAAGCCAACTCGGCAACAGCACTGCCTGGCTCAAAGCCGCCAGTCAGTGGCACGGTTGAACGCAACGATACGAGTGATCGCGCCATTTGTGTCTGTCCGTGCCCGAGACCACTTCGCGTTCGAGTCGCTCCGTTCATTTCGACTCCCTCAACCTTGTCCCGATCCAGAACAACACTGCGGCCACTGCGAGCAGCCCCGGCATCCAGATCAGGCTGAATCCAAATTGAAGCTGCCACCACGAAATGAGCGGTGTCGCCGACAGAACGAGGAACTGAAGAACCAACCCAATTTGCTGCTTCACCGCGCGACCTTATTCATTCGTAGGATGGGCACTCCTGCCCGTCCTGTTTTCAAAACAACAACCGCAATCAACGAGCCGAGTGCCAGAGCGTAGGCGAGCCAAAGCCGGACGGGCAAGAGTGCCCATCCTACACCAGCAGCCGTGAACCCCACTTGCAGCCGCACTACTTCTGGCTAAAAGCCAATAGCTAACAGATCTGCCGATGCACCACCCAACCCGGCACTTCCACACGGACTTGATACAGCGTCTTTCCCGCCGTGATGTAGAGCGTCTTCAAGTCGGTTCCGCCCCACGTGCAGTTCGTGATGACATCTTCATAGACCGGGATGCGACCGAGAACCGTTCCGTCGGGGCGAACGGCGTAGACACCCTGTGGGACATCGGCTGTTTCATGGGGATTGCGTGCGCGTGAGACCCCGCACGCGATGTACAGCGTCCCCTGAGAATCGACACACATGCCGTCGCCGCCGCGTCCGGGAGCAAAGTCGATCACAAGGCGTTGGTTGCTGAGAATCCCGTCGCTCGCCAAGTCGAACGCCCAAATCTTGCGGTTGCCACCCGCGACCGGACAACTATCTACGAGGTACAGCGTCCGTTCGTCGGGGCTGAGAGCGACGCCGTTCGGCCGTTGAATCTGCGGCTGCGTGAGGACTCGCGTGACCGTCCCATCCGGGTCGATGCGATAGACGGAATCGTGATCGAACTCCATCGTCGCTCGGTCGTAGTAGCAGGGGTCGGTAAAGTACAGCCGCCCGTTCGAGCAGGCCGCGATGTCGTTGGGAGCGTTGTAACGTTTGCCATTCCAACTCTCCGTCAGCACTTCAACTCGACCGGTCTCCAAATCGGTGCTCGTCACCCGGCGATGCCCATCGTTCGGACAGAACTCGTTCCCCTCACACGCCAGCAGCCGACCTTGAACATCAAACAGCAACCCGTTCGCTCGACCACTCGGCTGACGAAAGACCTTGAAGTACTTTGCCCCCGCTTCGAGCAGCAAGATGCGATTGTTGACGATGTCGGTGAAGTAAACATCGCCGTTCTCAGCACACGCCGGTCCCTCGGTGAAGGCGATCCCCACCGCCGTCGTGGGCGGAGCAGAGACACCGGGCGGCAGACCAAGATTCTGGAACATGAGTTCATTCCGTTCAAATCGGACAAGTGAGAGCGACTAACGAAGTTGCATTCCGGCGAGATGCCTCGCGTGCAGCGGGCCACGAAAGCGGTTCGGATGATAACGTGAGACACCAACGAACCACACACGAAGCCCGCCTTCATCAGGCCCATCGTTAAGGACCGGCGCATCAATCACTGTCGGGATTTGGTGATCCGGCAGCCGGATCACCTCGAACTTCAGATTGATGCCGCCAGTTATTGATGTACCGGTCGCCTAAGCACCACTGGACTTGATTGCGTAGGGCTGGGTGAGTTTGAAGAAGCTCGAGTGTTTCTGACGCTAGCGGATTGCTGGAGTGAAGTTCCCCAGTGTGATCGCGTTCAAGCTCCGTTGGGGCGAAGTCCAGACACTTTCACTGAAAAGTCTCGTTCACGCCTGCCGTCCGGCAGGGTCAGCAAAAAACTCAACACCAGCTTCTGCCGACTCGTTCAAGGGGGGCTTCCGTACCACCGTGCCTCACATCTGCGGGTCACTGGTTTCGCAGATTCGATTTTGTTATCTCTGCGGTCCACCTATGTCCGGTCACATACGCGAGCGGGTGAAGGAGTTAGCATTTTGTAGGACTAGGAAGAGTGAGGCCGGTTTTTCTCGGGCGGACTCGCGAGATTCCGTTCTCGTGCCGTGAGACGTGGAATCTCATGTAAATGAGGCGTGACCTGCAGGATAGAAACCAGCCCCCGAAATTTTCCAGCCGCAATTCAAACGATCAAACAGCAACTCAACCCCGGACGGGATGTAATCCAAATGAATCAGTTGTTGACGAGTCTTCAAAACCTGCTGGCTGCCAGTTGGGAAGTAGTCCTTGCGTTGTTGGTGTTGGTTCTGCCGTGGACTCCGCTCTTGGCGTGGGTCGCCTTTTGGATGCTGGCCGTCAACTGGGTCAAATTGCGTGAGGTCATGCTCAAGGGAGGCTGGATCGGTGTCGTCCTGATGGGGCTGGTCATGGTTTTGGTATGGGCCGTGGTGGCTCCACCCGCCAGTGGCTCGCACCATTTGTTTGGCCTGAATGTGTCGAACTTTGTCGGCAAGACCGTCTATGTGACTTCTCTGCTCACGATTATGTACCTCTGCGGTGCCGTGCAGTTGTCGGGGGCCTGCGGATCGCTTGCTCACTTCGCAGAAGACGCTCCCGAAGACGCAGTGCATCATGGGCACGGCCATGATGCACTGCGTCACGACAACCACGAACAGGGTCATGCTTCTGCAATTCACGATGACCACGCGCACGCTCACTGAATTTCTCGTTTGCTTCGTTCTGCCCTCGCATTCCGCCAGAGGGCTTCGCCAATTCTCTGGCGGTTCGTTCGCCCCTGACGGAAGGCCCTGCTTTCGATGTTTTTGAAACTCGGCAACCTAATCAACCGGCTGTGGCCCGGTATTCTCGTCGTTTGGATTGGTGTGCTGGTCTTGGCCGCGTCGATGGCTCCGCCGTTATGGGATGTCGTGGAGACGGAAGAGTTCGCGTTTCTTCCCGCGAGCAGCCCGAGCCTCTTGGGTGAGAAGCTGTTTCGAGACGCCTTTCCCAAGACACTCGTCCCCAGCCGAATCGTGATCGTGGTGAGTCGATCCGACGGCGGGCTGACTGACCAAGACCTCGAATGGGTGGATGACGGTGTCGATGAGAGCGACTCCACGCGCGAGTTTGAACT
>JAYVOX010000174.1:0-8635 GCA_043757695.1 Schlesneria sp. | reverse complement strand
ACGTTCACCAGAACGTGGAGGAAACTGCAAAACCCACGTTCTGGTGAACGTGGCTACGATTTGCTTCACATGAGTGATGAGTCAAGTCAATAGTTGCCATCTGTTAAGTGGGGGCGACGGACTCCGCCGAGTTGGCGGCACACGCGGACAACGCGCGGTCGATTCGTTTGAGACAGCGGTCGCGGCCGAGGATCGCAAGAGCCTCGAACAGACCGACCCCTTGCGCTCGCCCCGTCGTGGCGATGCGGAGGGCGTGAACGATCTGCCCGATCTTGACCCCCTGCGTTTCGACAAAGCGATGGACCAGTCCGTCCAACGTCGGTGCATCGAACGGCTCAATCGTCACCAGCTCAGCCCGCAGTGACTTCAACAGGCCGGGAGCTTCGACGACGCTGGAAATCCGCTGCTGAAACGCCTTCTCCTCGAACGGCAGCGCGTCGTCGGCGACGAAGAACTCTTTGAAGTCCAAAATGTCGCTGAAGACTTTCAGCCGATCGCTCATGCCGATCAGGACTCGCCCCACATGTGCCTTCGTCTCCGCATCGACTTCGTCCGGGATCAGCTTTGTCTGCTGAAGGAACGGGAGACAGCCTGCGACTTTCTCATCGAGTGGCAACTGGTTCATCCAGTGTTGCTGGTAACTCTGCAGCTTCTCGGTGTCGTATCCGGCGGGAGCCTTCACGATGCGATCGAGCGTGAAGTTCTCGATCACCGTGTCGAGCGACAGAATTTCGGTCTTGTCGTCGAGCGACCAGCCGAGACGCGAGAGACCGTTCAAAATTCCGGCGGGCAGATAACCGAGCCGCTCGTAGTACTCGACCATCACCGGGTTGAGCGTCGTCGAATTACCGAGGCCCAGTTGCGGGAGGACTTCGTCGGCGCGATCGAACATCTTCTTGAGCTGCGGGCTGTTCCGCAGTTTCTCGACATCGCGCTTGCTCAGCTTCTTGTTCGATCCCGGCGCAGTGATGAACGGGATGTGAGCGAACACCGGCAGCGTGTTGCCCAGCGCCTGATGCAACAGTGCCTGCACGGCCGTGTTGGTCAGATGCTCTTCGGCGCGGATGACGTGCGTGATCTGCATATGCGCGTCATCGACGACGGTCGCGAAGTTGTAGAGGACCGAGCCATTGCTGCGCATGATGACCGGGTCGGGCATCAATGCGCCGTCCCATTCGACGTGTCCGCGCACGGCGTCGTCGATGGCAACCTTCTGATCGCGCGGGACGAGAAACCGCACAACGAACGGTCGCCCCGCCGCAGCGAGTTCCTCCCGTTGTGACTCACTCAGATCGAGCGACCGGCGCACGTTGAGATACGATTGCTTGGAGGCTTCAGCGGCAGCGCGATCGACGGCGACTTGCTCGGGCGTGTCGTAGTCGCGAAAGGCTTTGCCTTCGGCGAGCAGCTTCTCGACAGCAGCCGTGTAGAGCTGAGTCCGCTGTGATTGAAAGTACGGGCCGAACGCGCCGCCGACTTCCGGGCCTTCGTCCCAGTTCAGACCCAGCCAGCGAAAGGCCCGAAAAATCGGCGCGAGTGCCGCTTCGACATTGCGCTGCTGATCGGTGTCGTCGATTCGCAGAATGAACGTCCCTTGGTTGTGTCGCGCCCACAGCCAGACGAAGAGCGCGGTTCGCATCCCGCCAATGTGCATGTAGCCGGTGGGGCTGGGAGCGAAACGTGTTCTGACGGGGACGGACATTGATCTCACCTCAAAGGGCTAGCCGATTTGAGGCGGAATGATAGCTGCGGTCCTGCACGAGATGAAGCGGCTCGATGGTGGTCCCAGCTTGTAAAGAGGGATCAACTGTAGGCTGTTGTGCCACTGTCGTTTAAACCTCTCGCGGGCTGAAGTGACACGTAGCTGCACCTCGCCAGAGTGCGGGCGTGACGCTCAAACAACCACGTTCTGGCGAAACGTGGCTACATTCAAATATCTCACTTGGGGCCGTGCGAAGTTTAGTAACAGCCGCTCCCGTCACTCGACCGTCATCAGCGGCCTCCGCCGCGACGGCCACCACTAGGGATGCCACCACCGAACGGCGAGCCACCACCACCGGGTCGTCCTTGTGATCGCTGCTCCATCGCGCGGCGCAGAACCTCGGCATCGCGCGTCGCATCAGGGGGTTGCTGACCGCCCGGTTGTCCGGTGGGGTTGCTGGGGTCCGAACCGGGCTTGCGACCGCCGCTGCTCTGACCGCTGACGCGGACCTTCGGGAGCAACGACTTGAGCGTCTCCGACACGACGGCGGGATCGGCGGTCTCCAGCTTCATGATCTTGACCGTTTGCCGAGCATCGCGGGCACGGTCATCGACCGATTGCACGAGGCTTTCCACTTGGCGGAACAGAGTGTCGCTGCATGAAACGATCAAGTGACTCGTGCGGCGATCAACACCCACGGTCAGTTCGACTGACGGTTGCTTGCGTCCACCGGCAGCGCCGCCTCGACCACCGCCGCCCATCAACATGGCAAGCGGGTTGAACCCCTGCCCCCCGGGGGCACCGGCCGCCGCCTCCGGTGTGATCGAGTCCTTGAAGACGCTCTCGATGATCTCTTGGACTTCGTCGATGTCGGCGTGTTCGACGGGGATCGACCGAGGGATGCGGTTGCGCAAAGAGTCGGGGAGTTCCGACGCATCGAGCAATTCCAGCATCTGTTCGACTTCGCGGATCATCTCTTGTGGGCCAGTCACAAAGAGGGCGTTGGCGCGGAGATCAGTGATGATCCGCAGACTGCCCGCTCCTCCGAGCGTCTGGTTGAGGCCGGTCACGTTCATCATGCCGCGACCCATTGTGGAGAGACCGCTGGTCAGCGACCCGAACAGCCCCTCGCTGGATGAGGTCGATGCGGTCACGCTGCTCTGCGGAAACAGCTTCTCCAACATTTGAGCCGTCTCGGTCGCGTCGGCTGATCGCAGATAGAAGATCGTCCAGCGAGTCCGCGATGGCATGGCCGACGAGAGCGTGTTGAACATGTCTTCCAAACGATCGAGCGCCGCTTTGTCTTCGGAGGTCAGGATGATCTCTTCACCGATAATCGTCAGTCCGATGGGAGCCGAGGAACTTGTGACGTTCTTGTCGTCAGTCGTGTCGGCATTGCTGGGGCTGGCATTGCTGGGGCTGGCATTGCTGGGCGAGGTTTCTGTGCCAGCATCAGTGGTGCTGGTGGTGACCGTGTTGAGACGCTCCGCATCGGCCTCATCGCGAAACTCGCCGGAACGACTGACCTGCAAGATCGACGACTTTCGTGGCGCGGCGGCTTCCGGTTCCGTTTTCTCTCGACGAGGGATCGGTCGGACGCGCGGACGTGAGTCGATGGCGGGCCGTTCGGCGTCATCGCTGCGCAGTCCACGAGGCGGTTCGCTGGACGGCTCGCCTTTCAAGTCCGCGTCCTGATCCTTCGCGCTCGGCACGCGACGGTCGCGAATGGGGCTGGGCTGCGACGGGATGACCACGCGAATCGGGTTGCGGTTGCCCGCGTCCCAGACTTGCTTGATGAGCGGCAGAACATCTTGCGGATCGCGGCCACCCATGTGGATGGTGCGCGTGTTGCCGCGATCGACGTTCTCACCTTGAGGCTCGGCCCCCGCTTCGCCCAATTGGCTCAGCAAGATTTTCACCTGAGCCAACTGATCGGCCGATCCGCGCACGAGCAGTCGGCGACCGAACGCATCGGGTTCGATCATCGGGGCGCGAGGATCATTCAGAAACAATGCCTTCAGTGTGTTGGTCGCTTGGATCGGATCGAGCCGCGTGAGATTGATGACTGCTACCGATCCGCTCGCTTCACCCGCCAGTGTTTGCACGAGCTTCTCAATCTCGTTGTGTTCTTCGCGCGTGGCATGGACGTGAATCTTTCCCGAACGCGTATCCTCACCGACGATCAGTCCCGGCATGAGCGAGTTCAATGTGCGCGAGACCTGCGAAGCGTCTCCCCCCGGCACCATGTACGCTTTGAGGTAAGCGGGACTGTCGTTGACTTGAACGGTCTTGCCGTTCGCGTCCTTATCAACATCAATCGCCTTCACTGCCTCTTCCACCACTTTGACGAGAGCCGAGCTGGCAGTGATGAGCAAGTGATTGGTGCGTGTGTCGGCTGTCACTTGAATCTTGCCCGCATACTGAGACGGTGTGGACGAGCCGCCCGTGGAAGTCGGTGTTCGCGAACTGCTCCCGCTATCGCGCCCTCGATCATCACTTCGACCATCACGCGAACCGCCAAAGCTGCCCGGTGGGCCACCGAAGCCGCCGCCTGGAAACCCACCGCCGCCGAAGGGGCTACCGAACCCGCTACTGCCAAAGGGTGAGAAACCCATCTGTGGAAAACTGGCCGTGGTCGAAGCCGCGGTGGGGTTGAGACCAAACAAACGACGCACAGTTCGCTCGGCATCGACGGCCGTGATGTGCTTCAGCGGCAGAGCACGAAACGCGGTCTCTTTGTTGTCGATCGTCGAACTCATTTTGAGCAGTCGCACGATGCGATTGAGGTTGCTGCCCGTGTCCATCAAGACGAGCGAGTTCGTGTTCTTCAGCGCGGAGACTTTGCCCCACGGCCCGAGCAATTCCTTGACCTCGCCCACGATCTTGTCGGCTTCCATGCCTTCCATCGGCAGGACGACACTGAGTAACTCATTGGCACCTCGGGTGGCCAAGTCCGCGATCTCGATGTTGGGGATCGAGGTTGGTGGGATGCCGTTGTCGATGTTCAACGAAACGAGGAATTGATCGCGACGAATCAGTACGAAACCCTTCGGCAACAGATAGCCGTTGAGCACATCCAGAGCCTCGGTGACGGAGTACGACTTCTCGTCGAAGTAGTTGAAGGTGCCGGGCGGAACATCGTTCAGGTCGAGCGTGAGGTTGGCCGCTTCGGAAAAGAGCTTCAAAACGTCGGCCCACGGCGCGTATCGAAAATTGAAGGCCAGCTTCGGGCCGTCCTTCTTCTTGGTGTCGTCCGTCGCGGCGGGAACCTTGCCATCGGCGGCAGAGGCATCAGCCACGCGCGTCCCAAACGAAGCCGAGACTTTGGCTCCCTCAGGCGGTCTCTCATCGACGAATTCCGTGCGACGAACGGGAGTTGGCGCAACGGTAGTCGTACCGCCTGGTCCACGACCGCCACCAGGCCCGCCGCGTCCGGGGTCTCCACCACCCGCACGTTCGGCTTCGCGCGCTGCAATCTCGACCTTCATCTCCTCTTTGCGAACGTCCCAAATCTTCCTCTGTTCGACAGAGAGAACCTCGACCGCTTTCGCGTCGAATTCCTTGATGAGGTTGGGCATCTCTTCCCGTGAGGCCAAGCTGCGCATGGCCGTAAACATGTCCATCCGCAATTGATCGAGCTTCTTTTGCTGGTCTTCTGTGAGGGACAACTTCGCGGCAAACTTCTCTTCGCGGAGGGCCAGCCCCAGTGTTGGCGTGTCACCAAACCCGGAACGACCTCGTCGAAAGCCGCCGTCTTGAGGACGTTCCAAAGGAGGCCCAGGTTGTTGCGAGAACGTCATCCCCACATCGACGCAGAGCAGGCTGACCAACGCCAGACTGGCTGGCCGAAAGAATCTTGTTCGCCGAACGAGTGTTGAGAACAAAGTCGCAAATTTGAAGCACCGCATGATGGCCTCCGAGTAATCGGGTGACAGGCAGGGTCGCTGCGTTGAATGACGCTTCCAAAAAAAGTCTAGGCTCAACGTGGGGCAGATTTGTAATCAGCCCGAATCCAAGTGAAACACGCGACACGGGCAGATTACAAATCTGCCCCACGTGACTTTTGTCGGAAACGTCTTGAATGAGTCGCCACGTAGTATGTCGTCCGTTCCTGAACCGCCGTAGGTGGGGTCCGCGAGATTTCAGGTCAAACAAAGCTGGGCCGTATGGCGTTCATCACGAAAGCCACCGACAATCGTCCGCGCCGAGTCTCGCCTCTCAACTAATACGGTCGAATCTCTCAGAAACATCGGCGTCTTCGGGAGAGCCATCAAGGCTTACGCGACTGGTCTCCCCGATGGACCGGCACCTTCGGGATGATAGTAATTGAAACGCTCGTGCCGAGATTCTCAGGTTTTCTTGTACAAACGTCCGAAGTAAGCTCAAGCCCGACGGCGGCTCAAGGACGTGTGCCTCGTCGAGTCCCACAGAAAAATTCGTCGCTCGTCCAGCGGCTCAGGAGTCTCTCATGAATCACCACTGGCCCACCGTCTCGCTCGCGTTGCTCTGCCTCGGCGGCGTTTTGAACAGCACGTTGTTCGCGCAGGAGAAGGATGCGTCGGAATCGCACCATGACAAACTGACCGCTCAGTTCGATGAGTTGGATCAGGACCACGACGGTCAGTTGTCCGAAGAGGAAGCGCGCGAGTTTTCCCAGAAGCGACTCGGAAGGATGCGGGAGAAGGGACTGAAACAGGGATACCCGCTGACGCTCGATGAGTTCGTCACGGCGGGAGTGGCTGAGCGTGAAGCCAACGACGAAAAGGATCGCGACAAGGACCGCGACAAGTCGGGAGACCGCCAGTCACGTCGTGAGATGCGAAACCCCGTGCGGTCGGATGAAAATGAGAACACGGGCAAGAGCGAATCAACATCCGGTGGCCCGAGTGGAGGTCGCCGAGTTCTCTCGGGCAAGTCGAAGTTCGTGCGCAATCTGCCTCCCGAATACATGGCTCGCGATAAGAACGGTGATGGGCAGATTGGTCTCTACGAGTGGGATCGCGCGAAGTACGCCGAGTTCGCCAAGCTCGATAAGAATGGAGACGGCTTCTTGACCCCCGCCGAACTCGCGCCGAAGGGTGCTGGCAATCCCGGTGGGACTTCCGCCAAAGCCAATGCCGGGGAAAACCAAGACCCGGTTGATCGGGAAGCACGTGACAACTTCGCCCGTCTCGATATCAATCGCGATGGCGGGATCGCCGAAGACGAATGGGCCAAGAGTCAACGGAGCCGGGCGTCGTTTGAGCAAGCTGGAATCACTCCTTCGCTCCCGATGGATGTCGAAACGTTCGTCGCGCTGTTCCGCAAAGCCAAAGAGGCGAGCGGTGGCGGTGGCTCTCCCTCACGCTGACACTTTGGAAAACCGATTAACCGTCAGCCAAAAGCAAGCCTGTTGCCGTGAATGGAATGGGCGTCCGAAGCCTCTGCTCATACAGACTCGCGATCCCCTTTTTGCCTGAATTGAAGTTGCTGCCGCGCACCCTATAATCCGCCGCGACTCAACGAAACGATCTGCTTCGCATTGATGGCGATGAGACAGTCGCGGCCATTGCCGCAGGGAGTGACAACGTGTCGGAATCGGCAAGCGGCCAGTCCAAGACTGGGTTGATGGATCGTCTCGGGTTGGGTTGGTTCTTTCGACTGCTGTCGTCGTCCATCGGGCAGAAGTTCGTGATGGCGATCACCGGCCTGCTGCTGTGCGGGTTCCTTGTGGTGCATCTCGAAGGGAACCTGTTGCTCTTCGTCAGTGCCGAGAAGTACAACGCCTACGCCCACTTCCTGCACAGTCAGGAAGAGCTGCTGATGGTGGCCGAGACCGGGCTGTTCGCGCTCTTCCTCGCCCACCTCTATCTGGCGTTTGCCACCGCATGGGGCAACGGCAAAGCTCGCGTCGATCAATACGCGTTGATGCAGACGAAACAGCCCAAGGGGATTCTCTCGACCAGCCCCAGCACCTGGATGTTCGCTTCCGGAGCGATCGTGCTGGGCTTCGTGCTGTTGCATCTCGTGGACATGAAATTCCATTGCCGAGACGGAATCGAGTACCTCGGCGAACACGATCCAAACGCTCCGTACGCAAATGCCCTCGCCGTGTTGAGCGATCCGATCAGCCGAGTCGTCTACACGCTGGGAGTCATCGTGCTGGGCTTCCATCTGTCGCACGGCGTCTCCAGCGCATTCCAGTCACTCGGATTGAACCATCCCAAATACACGCCGCTCATCAAATGGGGCAGCCGACTGTTTGCGATCGCGATCGCGATTGGATTCGCCAGCCTGCCGGTCCTGATTCCGAGTTTGCAGAGGTAGCAAGTAGGGTGCGTGGAATCCTCGAAACGCACCATGATCGCAAAACGAAATTCCTACAGCTTCACTTGGACTCCATGGTTTCTGTCGGCCACGCGGTTACTTTTGTTGTGCGACATCACGCGGACGTATACGGAGGTTGAATGAACAAGATTGCTTACCGCGCTGCCGGCGTTTTTTGTTGTTTGGTCGCAATCCTTCTGCTTTGGTACGCAGTCTATTTTCCCTTCTTTACGGTCATGGCAGTTCCCGGAAAGATCATCTGCGGCATCGGCGGACTCATCGGTGCTGGATTCTTTGGAAACATCGGAACACAGTTCCTGATTACGGGCGGTCCAACTGGTAAAACAAGAAAACGTAAAAAAAACAAGTAGGCTGACTCCCCATGACCCAAGTTTCCGATACACCGCTTGACGGACGTTGCCCCTCGGGTGACATCGCGACCCGCTGGGACCGACATAAGTTCGACCTGAAGCTCGTCGCACCGCACAACAAGCGGAAGAACACGATCATCGTCGTCGGGACCGGACTGGCGGGAGGCTCCGCCGCCGCGTCGCTCGCCGAGTTGGGCTACAACGTCCTGTCGTTCTGCATTCAGGACTCACCGCGTCGCGCCCACAGCATCGCCGC
>JAYVOX010000173.1:0-8636 GCA_043757695.1 Schlesneria sp. | reverse complement strand
TAGGGTGGGCACTGCCCACCACAATCGGTCGTTGATGGTGGGCAGTGCCCACCCTACGGAAGGTATGGCCTTCGACTTTCCGGACAGACACCTAGGCTACTCATCGCTCGGGCCTTCATCAGCGACAACACACTGACCGCTCCTGCCAACGCACGTTTGGCGCTTGAGCAGTTGGAACTCGTCTCAACGACATCGCCGCTGTCCGCCGAAGCACTGCTCCAGCGGGGCCGGCTGCACCTGCTGCTACTCTTTGAACCCCGGTCGAGCAGAGCACTGCTTCAAACTCGCTTTGGCTGCCGACCCGAACCGATCCGAAGCCCACTCTCTCCTCTGGAAGCTCTACGATTTGACGGGACGCTGGCATATCGGCGGCGACCACTTTTGGAAGGCGTTCGCCCAGTCCCAAAGTTCGAACCGGCCCACCTTGCTCCGCGACTGGTATCTGAGCGAGTTCAGTCCCGCAGCAGCCTGTGCGGATCTGGATCGACGCTGGGGATTTCTGGCCGAAGGCGAACAGCCGTCCGCAGAGACCGAAGTGCGCAGGCTCACCGCGTTCATCGAGAACGAGCCAACGTGGCCCGTTTGCCATGCCGCCCTCGCCCTGCAACGCGGAGTTCCCGCCGAAGCGATCGAGCATCTTCGACAGGCCGGCGATCTGCCCGATGCTACCAGCCACCCGGCAGTCATCGCCGCCCAGGTCGCCGTTGCCATTGAACGCGGAGAGGCAGACAGCGCTCGAACTACATTCCAGCGTTGGCCCGTCTCGGCAGTCGAGGACTACGAATATTTGAAGACCAAAGCACTCGTTGCCGACGAAGCTCACCGTGACAATCGTGCTGCGGTCATCGACTACGAAGCCGCGCTCGCCACACCGCCGGGCCTGTCCGATTGGACGACCCGCAATCGACTGGCCCAATGCCTCGCGCGACTCGGACAAGCTGACCGAGCCAGTGCCGAGCGACAGATGTCTCAACGGATCGAACAACTCATGGAACCAGCCGTTCATGCACCACTGCGACGCGCGTTGCTTCAACCTGCTCATCCACAGACGGTCCAAGTCATGGCAGACTTTTATCAACGACTCGGACGCGAGCAGGAAGTGAACGCTTGGAGCAAACTTGCCCCCCTGTTGAACACTCGGCCTGTTGATCCGTGATCGATCTGACCGAACCGCTCGGGATCGGCTCGCCGACTTGAAACGAAAGAGGATCACACTAGCATCGACTGAAGTAATGACCGAGTTTCACGACTCGGCGAGCCACCCAACTTGACGCCTGTTTCTGCGGCGATGATTTTCGCCGATCCATTCCCCCCAACGTAAAGGACGTTCCAATGCCCCACGCTCACCGTTTTATTGCTCTCGGACTCATCTGCCTGCCGCTTGCCGCTTACGGCGGTCGCGGGGAACTCGACCCGGCGACAAAGATCCCTGCGGTTGACCAAAAGAAGATGGACGACGAAATGCAAAAGAGCTTCCAGAGGGGGAAGCCAGCCGGCGCAGCTCCTGGCTCAGAAGCGGCCAAGACGCCCTGAACCAAGTCGTCTGCGTGGTGAAACGACCGGATGGAGTCGATGTCGAATGTCGGGAGAACTAGGGCCTCTTCCAGTCTGTCCTGACAGGTCGCTGCACTCGCCAGAGTGCGGGGTTCCCACGTTCTGGCGAACGTGGCTACGTGTCAAATCAGAGTGGTCGAGGCACTAGGGCGGTTCAGCTTTTGAAACCGCAACAGCCGTAGGGTGAGTCGAGTCTGCGAGGCTCACCCTACTTGAACAACGGAACGGCCCTGCCGGGAGACCCGCGCCGAACAACGCGCGACTTCTGATCACTCACTTGGCGGCGCGGGCCTGCTCGATCGCGAAATCGACCAGTTCTTGAGACCGGAAGAATCCCTCCCAGAAGCTGTGGCCTTGTCCTGGTGCGATGATGAGTTTCACCAATCCCTCTTGCCCCGCGTCCTTGTAGCGGCGCAGCAGTTCGGCGGAGTTCTCCTTCAGCGGGACCACTTTGTCGTCATCACCGTGAATGATCGCGACGGGAATTTTGGCCTTGGCCAAGACCCCAACGCGCGCGATCGGATTGAACTCGTCCACACGGGCCGTCAGTTCCGCCTCCGTGAGTCCGTACGCGGGAGCCGCCTTCCCGAGGCCGGGGTACGTGCGGAAATCGTAGACGGGATAGATGCCGATGATTCCCGAGACGCGTTCGGGATGCGCGATGGCCCAACTGCTCACCCACAGCCCGCCGCGACTCCGTCCGAACAAACACGCCTGCTTCGCGAAGCCGCGCTGTTTGGTCAGTTGGTCATAGAGTGCATCAAACACGATGTGACTCTGCGGGCTGCCATACGCCTCGCCGACATCGACTCCCGCCACCGCAATCCCCGCCGCGAGGAACTGCTCGTGCATCCAACGCTCTGCCTGATCGGGGTACGGGTCGAGCGTCGGTCCGTAGAAAATCCACGGCTGCGGCTCAGCCCGCTGCTCCTTCGGCGGCAGGAATAGAAACGCCGGTCGGGTGGCCACCGTGAACGTCTCACCACCCGGCAACGGCAGACTCTTTTTTGGTGGCCCCGCCTCAACGGATTTTGCTCCCGCTTCTTGAGCTGCAACCCACGAGCGATGCGCCTCTGTCCCCAGGGCACTCCACAGCACCACGATCACCAACAGCCAACGCTTCATTAACGAGTCTCCGATTGCTTTTGACATTCGAGCTGACATGTGGCTTGAGCCGCGCCGAGTCTATACCGCACGCGGTCCTGAGTGAGACGTTTCGGGCGAGCCGTGTGCCGTGAGGCCACGGGTTTCTTGCGGTGTCGAAGCACCCGCAGCCTCACGGCATGCGGCTCACCAAATGTCTCAATGTCCACCGCGTGAGGTCTATCCGAGCGGTGCCGCGCCTTCTGGAACAGGTGACCAACCTGTTCCAAGACGGCGCTCAGTCCACAAACGCGAACTCGTTCAGATTGAAGATCACGCGACAGGTCTGAGTCAGTCCGTGTTGCCGGGCATAGTCCGACAACGCCTCGGCTTCTTCGACCGTGGGTGAGCGACCGAGGGCGAGGCGGAAGGCCGTGACGATTCGTTGGCCTTCGTCGGGGGTGGCCGCTTCAACTCGCTTGGCCATGTGGGCCGACATCGACAGCACCAGCTTGTTGTTCAGCATGGCGAGCGCCTGCAGCGCCGTGACCGTTTCGCTGCGCTTATCGACGATCATCGAGGGGTCGGCGCAGTCGAGCGTCGTCATGAACGGTTGTGTCTGCGAGCGGACAAGGAACCGGTAGATTGACCTGCGGTGCGACTTGGGGTCTTCGGGGTCGTGCAACTGGTATTCATAGTGCGGCGAGTGTTCGGGCTTCTCGACCACGAAGTCCTGGAACGCGGGACCGCCCATCCGTTCATCCAGCTTCCCGGCGACGAACAGCATCGAGTCGCGAAGCGATTCCGCGTCGAGCTTGCGGCGGTTGGCTCGCCACAGGAATGCGTTCGATGAGTCGATCTGCTCGGCCTGCGCGTTCGACTGAGATTGCTGGCGATAGACGCGGCTCGTCACGATCAGCCGGTGAAGCTGCTTCAAACTGCGACCGCCATCTCGAAACTCGACCGCGAGCCAATCGAGCAACTCGGGATGCGAAGGCAATTGGCCCATGCGGCCGAAGTCGTTCGGTGAATCAACCAGCCCGTGGCCGAAGTGATGCTGCCAGACTCGATTCACGATGGATCGCCACGTCAGCGGATGCTGCTCGTCCACGATCCACTTGGCGAAGGCGACACGCCGGTCTCCCTCTTGATGATCCGGCGCGAGGGAGAACTCGCCCGCTTCATTCGGTCGCAACGAGACGATGCCCGGCCCGACCTCCTCCCCTTCGGACGTGACATCGCCGCGCTTGAGAACGTGAATCGTGCGCGGCTTGCCGCCCGATGCTCCCGTGCCGCTGAAGGTTCCACTGCCGTTATGGATCATCCCCGCATAGACGTACTGCGCGGCGGGGAGTGCCGTCAGTTGCCTTGTCGTTTCTGCGGTCGCCACTTCGATGGATTTGATCTGCTGGTGCAGAGCCTGCGGGACGAGTCGCTCCAACAACGCCGTCCGTTGCTCACGCAGCGCGTTGACATCCTCAGCGGACTGCCCTGTGAAGATGCCATCGACGAGATTGGCCTTCGCCCAGCGAACGGGTGCCTCGATCGAATCGAGCGCCGTGACAGTCGCTCCCAACGCGACGTTCTTCCCCTCGGCATCGAACACGCTCAGCTCGGCCAATGCCAGGATGAAGTCGTTCATGCGCGGAGCGAGCTTCGTCGCCGTGACGCGCACGTAGCGGGCGGTCGTTGTCTTGGCTTCCGGCTTTGTCTCGGCCCTTTGGCTTTCCGGCTTTGTCCCCTCGCCCCCGTCTTCGGGGGAGACGGCTAGGGTGAGGGGGGCTTTCGTCTTTTCTTCTTCGTCCCGTCTTGTTCCCTCCCCTCGGCGGGGAGAGTTAGGGAGGGGGGCCGCTTGGTGTTGGACGCCGATCACGTCATCGTCCCCCCTCCCCGGCCCTCCCCGCCGAGGGGAGGGAGCAAGAACAGAGACCGCAAACAAAAGAAGGGTGTTCGCAGACACAGCCGCCGTCTGCTTTGTGAGATCAATCACCCACCGCTTCGTCCCAGGGTTCGGCACATCTTCACTCGTGCGGTCGAGCGCGACGATCACGTTCGTCTTGAATTCGGCATCCGACGACAACTCGACTTTGAACCGGATCGGGAAGCCAAACCCTGCACCGATGCCATTGAAGTCGTCCCAGCATCCGACCAGCGCGAGCGACTGAATCGCCACCTCTTTGCCGAGGTCCACCTGCACCCACTTGATTTTGTCCTGAGTCGCTTCGATGCCGCTGTGATAGCCGTACTCGGGACGCCTCTGTCCGGCGGCGGCTTGTTGAGTCGAGGCGATCTTTTGATCGAGAGCCTTCAACTCGTCACCGCAGAGTTTGGTGACTTCGCTCGCGAATCGCTGCTCCTCGCTCTTGAGCCGCTTCTGTTCGGCAAGCAACTCACCGCGACGATGACTCACAACAGGATCGGCATCGAACATTCGGTCAGCACGATCGAGCGCCGCGAAGTTCGCTTGAAGCCGATAATAATCGGTCTGCGTCACCGGATCGAACTTGTGGTTGTGACAGCGGGCACACTGCACGGTCAGGCTGCAAAACGCATTCAGCGCCGTTGTGACCATGTCGTCGCGATCGAGGTTCCTGGCGATCTTGCCGTCGATCTTCGATTCGGGAACCTCGGCATGCCCGATGAAATCCCACGGCCCCGCCGCAAGGAATCCGGTCGCCGTGATGCCGTCGATCGTGTCGGGCCAGAGGATGTCACCGGCAAGCTGCTCCAGGATAAAACGGTCATACGGTTTGTCGTCGTTCAGCGAGCGAATCACATAGTCGCGATAAGGCCAGGCATTCGGGCGAGGCTTGTCCTTGTCATAGCCGTGCGTGTCTCCGTAATGCACGACATCCAGCCAGTGCCGCGCCCAACGCTCACCGTAGCGCGGCGACTTCAACATCGCCTCGACCAGTTCCTCGTAAGCCCGCAGATTCGGATCGGCCACGAACGCCTCGACCGCTGCGGGATCGGGAGGCAACCCGAGCAGATCGAACGACAACCGACGATAGAGCGTGCGGCGATCTGCCTCGGGCGACGGTGCGAGTTTGTGTTCAATTAGCTTGGCTTGGATGAAGGCGTCGATGGGAGACGCTTTCGAGATGTCCGGCACCGCCGGTCGCACGAGCGGCTTCAGCGACCACCACGTTTGTCCCGCGAACTGCTTGTCCTTGAGCGTGAGGCCCGCAGGCCAATCGGCTCCTAACGTGATCCACTCGCGCAGCGTCGCGACCTGCTGCGGAGCAAGCGGCGGCGCGTTCTTCGGCATCTCGGGCTTGTCACCGCTGACGTGCTGCACGATCAAACTGTCAGCGGGTTTCTGCGGGAAAAATGCAGTGCCGCTGTCGCCTCCCAAGCGAGCGGCCGCGCCCGTCGAGAGCGACAACCCGCCTTTGTGTTCCTCCGCGCTGTGACAGCGCACGCAATGCGTCTCGAAAATCGGTGCGACCCGCTCGACGAAGAACCGGTCATCCGCCGTGACAACGTTTGTGAGACACATCAGCGCGGCAACGACACCGAGTGCGCAGACAACTCGCGTGATTGGGAATGTCATCAGGTTTCCTCGCAACAAAGAATCAGGCAAATGGCAACAGTTCTCTTTCGCACACCAACCCGCTGCGCCCAATGGCACTTGCTTTAGAAACCCGCAGCGTCTGCAAGGGCGTGTGATCCGCTAAAAACAGGCGAACTCCCTTGCTGACGGCAGCGGGTTACTTATCTAAAGTAAGTGCCATTGCCCCAGCGCCAGCGGATTGTGAATCATCCGGGACTGCTCGTCGGACACGCACGGCCACCATTGAGCTTCTCGGCAAGTCATTCGATAACATGGCCGCGAACATCGCAAGCCACACTCTCATCGAACGCACCACCATCATGACTGCGGACTCCACTGAAGACCGATTGATCCGCCTCGAAACGGCGCTGGCTCACACGCAGCATGATCTCGAACAGATGCACCAAGCACTGCTCAGCCTGCACGCGGAGTTACGCGGGAATCGCCAGGAGATCGCGCGGTTGGAGCGACGCGTGGTCTCGCTGGGAGATACACCCGAGATACGCGATCCGAGTGAAGAACAGCCGCCACACTACTGAGGACCGGCGCATCAATCACTGGCGGGATCGCACTTTTCATCGAGGTGATCCGGATGCCGTCTCTTGTTCTTCATCCGTGCTCCGGCCCTGCCATCCCTGCGATTAATTTCCTTCAGAAGCTGGCGTAGCCGAAGTCGTGAGACTACGGCCTGAACTCTCACGAGTTCAGCTACGTCTGCCAGTGATCCGAGCGCCAAAGTCAGCCGCAGTAACTTTCAGACCCGTTTCCACGACGATATTCTCTGCCGCCCACTCACCGTGTCGCATGCGCTTTCCGTCCAGCAGCGTGAAGCCATCGAACGCAGTTTGCTGAACACCAAACACATTGAACCGAGTCACTCATGCGCGCCATCCAGCTTCTCGAACCACAGCAGTTCCGACTGATCGACATCCCCGAGCCGAACGATCCCGGCCCCGATGAGGCTCTGGTCCGAGTTCATCGTGTCGGCATCTGCGGCACCGACATCAGCGGGTATCTCGGCAAGATGCCGTTCTATTCGTATCCGCGCATCCCCGGCCATGAGCTGGGTGTCGAAGTGGTCGCCGTCGGCTCGGGCGTGACGAACGTGAAGGCGGGCGACACCTGTTCGGTCGAGCCGTACATCAACAACCCCGCCAGCTTTGCCAGCCGTCGCGGTCGCACGAACTGCTGCGAAGACCTTCAGGTGCTGGGCGTTCACACCGATGGAGGGATGCGTCCGCTGTTCAAGCTCCCCGCGCGCAAGTTACACGTTTCAAAGAAGCTCACGATGGAACAGCTTGCTCTCGTCGAGACGCTGGCCATCGGCTGTCATGCCGTTGCGCGGTGCGCTCCCGAGAAGAACGAAGATGTGCTCGTGATCGGGGCCGGCCCGATCGGCCTCAGCGTGATCGAGTTCGTAAAGCTCACCGGAGCCAACCTGATCGTGATGGACATGGTGGCGAGCCGCCTCGAATTCTGTCGTAGCACGATGGGCGTGAAGCACACGATTCAGGCGGGCGACGGCAAGGAAGAGCAGACGCTGCGAGACCTGACCGACGGGCATCTCCCCACGATCGTGATTGACGCCACGGGGAGCAACAAGTCGATGTCGAACGCCCTGAACTACGTCGGCCACACGGGAAAACTGGTCTTCGTCGGCATCACCACCGACATCGTCAGCTTCGCCCACCCGCTGATGCACCGCCGCGAGATGACTCTCCTCGCCAGCCGCAACGCGATGCCCGCAGACTTCGACCGCATCATCAACCTGATCGAAACCGGCACGATCAACACGCAACCGTGGATCACCCACCGCACCGGCTTCGACGATCTGATCGGCCAGTTCCCGTCGTTCACCAAACCCGAGACCGGAGTCATCAAAGCCATCGTCGAAGTGCCCACCAACTGACTTGCCAGAAACGATACCGCACGCGGTCCTGAGTGAGACGTTTCGGGCAAGCCGTGTGCCGTGAGGGGCTTTGCACATTTAATGTAGGGTGGGCATCGCCCACCACAATCAAAGGTGTATTGGTGGGCAGTGCCCACCCTACCTGAAGAATGCGATCTGATTATTTGTGCAAAGCCTCCGTGAGGCACGGGTTTCATGCGGTGTCGAAGCACCCGCAGCCTCACGGCATGCGGCTCACCAAATGTCTCAATGTCCACCGCGCGAGGTATCATCGCGTGGCCCACGCGGTTATACGACGGAGTACAACCCGTCGTCTCTCATCCCGACATCGAGATGTCGGCCAAGTCGGCGCGGATCGTTTCATACGTCGTGTTGTACGCCAGCGCGAGCGGGTCAGGGGTAATGCCCCAGCGCTGGCAGGCGGTCGCGTAAATCTCTGGCCACCAGTTGCGGTGTTCGGTCAGGCCCTGATCGACATACGCCCGCCAGTGGCTGAGGACTTTGGTCCAACAGGTGTCGCCGTAGCCCATCGCTTCG
>JAYVOX010000172.1:0-8668 GCA_043757695.1 Schlesneria sp. | reverse complement strand
CCTTGGCCTGGGCCATCCAACAAGTCACCGAAAAATCGAGCAGCGATGACCATGTGATCGCCAAACTCGGTTTGACCTGATTTTGCAAAGGTCCAGTTAGAAGCAATTTCAAAACCGACGACGTTGGAAAAAGTAGCCGTGTCGTTCCGGGACACGATTGCCGATTTGGCCAAAGCGAGTTGATTGTTCATCGGCTTTCTTGTTGCAGAGAGACAGGTCTACAAACTTAAGGACCGGCGCATCAACAACTGTCGGGATTTGGTGAGCCGGGTGCCGTGCGGCCCCGGATTCTTCCTAGAAAAGACCGGGGCCGCACGGCACCCGGCTCACATCGAACTTCAGATTGATGACGCCAGTTGTTGATACGCCGATCCTAAAATGCCCTCCAGGAAAGATCCTGATATGAAACGCCACGAGGGCCTCATCGATCAGCCGTTACGCAGCGCTCTTGGATCGGCGACATGGCACATGCTGTCGATCGCTGAAGCGATCGAGACATTGCAGACGGATGGCGAGCGCGGTCTGAGTCCGGCGGAGGTGACTCGAAGGCTCGCCCAGTACGGCCCCAATTCGTTGTCGCAGGCGCGCGAGCGTTCGGCGTTGAGCATCTTGCTGGCGCAGTTCCGCAGCCTCATCGTCGCGTTGCTCGTGGCGGCCACGGTGATCGCGGTGGTCATGGGTGATCACATCGAGGCGGCCGCGATTCTGGTGGTCATCGTCCTCAACGCGGCCATCGGCTTTTTCACCGAATGGAAGGCGCAGCAGGCGTTGTCGGCGTTGCAGAAGCAAGCGGTGCGAGTCGCGCATGTGATTCGCGACGGGGTGGAAAGTGAGATCCCGGCCGCGGAGTTAGTGCCGGGCGATGTGGTCGTCCTCGCGGCTGGGGCACGAGTCCCCGCCGATGGCCGGATCGTCGAGTGCGCGCGGCTGCAAATTGAGGAGTCGGCACTGACGGGCGAATCGCTCGCAGTCACCAAAACGACCGAAGTGTTGAACGACGAAGAGGCGTCGCTGGGCGATCGGCTCAACATGGCTTTCCTGGGAACGACGATCACCGACGGACGCGGCCAGTTGCTGGTGACGGCGACCGGATCGCAAACCGAGGTGGGCAAGATTGGCATCCTGATCGACGAGGCGGTCAAGCGGGCCACGCCGTTGGAACAAAAGCTGGCTCGGCTCGGTCACATGCTCATCGTGATCGTGATGGGGTTGTGTGCCATCATCGTCGGAGTCGGCTGGCTTCGCGGGATCACCGACCTCTGGCACATGCTGGAGATCGGCCTGTCCCTGGCGATTGCCGCCGTCCCCGAAGGATTGCCCGCCGCGACCACAATGACGTTGGCGTTGGGGATGCAGCGCATGGCTCGAATGCGAGCGCTCGTGCGGCGGCTTCCGGCCGTCGAGACGCTGGGCGCGGTCACCGTCATCTGCACGGATAAGACGGGAACGCTGACTCGCAATGAGATGACCGTCTGTGTCTTCGCGTTGGATCAATGCCACATCGACGTGACCGGCGCGGGGTACGAGCCGGTCGGGAAGTTTCAGAGTGCCGATCGTCCGCTGGACCCGCTCTCCGACGAACGACTCGCTCTGGCGCTACGCATCGGAGCTCTCTGCAACGATGCCAAAGTCGATCGCACGGATGGTGTTGAAACCGTGCTGGGCGATCCGACCGAAGCGGCTTTGATCGTCGTGGCCGAGAAGGCCGGGATGAAACTTGCCGCGCTCTCCGAGGAGTTCGCGCGCCTCAGCGAAGTGCCGTTCGACAGCGTCAGTCAGCGGATGGTCACCGTCCATCGGACTCCGCAAGGTCGGACGATCGCGTATGTGAAAGGCTCACCGGGGATGACGCTCGCGGCGAGCACGACTCAGCTTCAGGCCGCCGGAGTCACGCCGCTCACTCCGGAAGATCGCCAGAAATGGGAGCAGTCGAATCTGGATTTGGCGGACACCTCGCTGCGTGTGCTGGGCTTGGCCTATCGCGATTTGCCGGAGGGTTACGGCGACGATGATTTCATGCGGGAGCTGACTTTCGTGGGACATGTCGGCATGAGCGACCCGCTGCGCGACGAGGCCAAATCCGCCATCGCCACTTGTCGTGAGGCGGGGATTCGCACCGTGATGATCACCGGCGACCAACAGGCGACGGCCGCCGAGATCGGTCGGCAATTGGGCATCGACCGCGATCTGGATGGGCGACCGTTACGCGCCGTCCACGGTCGCGAGCTGATCGGTCTGGACGCCGCCGGCTGGAAACTGGCCGTTGCCGATGCGGCCGTGTTTGCTCGTGTCTCACCCGAAAACAAACTGCAAATCGTGGAGGCATTGCAGGAACAAGGACACGTCGTCGCGATGACGGGCGATGGTGTGAACGACGCTCCCGCACTGAAGAAGGCGGACATCGGCATCGCGATGGGGATCAAGGGGACCGAGGTCGCCAAAGAGAACTCCGACATGGTCATCACGGACGATCGCTTCGACAGCATCGTCAGCGCCATCGAGCAAGGGCGGATCATCTACGGAAACATTCTGCGCTTTCTCCACTACCTGCTGTCGTGCAACTTGTCAGAAATTCTGACGGTGTTCCTGGCGCTCATGATTGGCTGGCCTCTGCCGCTGGTGGCGCTTCAGATTCTGTGGCTCAACCTGATCACCGACATCTTCCCCGCCTTTGCCCTCGCACTGGAACCGTCCGCGCCGGACGTGATGAAACGTCCGCCCCGCGATCCACAGGAATCGCTGCTCACGCCGCGTTTCGTCGGTTTGATTGTCTGGCAAGGACTGCTGCTGACTGCCGCCACGCTGCTCGCCTTTGGGATCGGTATGCACTGGCACGGCATCGCAGGGGACGGCCTGCAAGCAGCGACCACGATGGCGTTCATGACGCTGGCACTGTGCCAAGTCTTCCACGTCTTTAATGCGCGTTCTCAGCGACGGTCGGCGTTCACCGATCGACTCTTCACGAACGGTTGGCTGTGGGCGGCGGTGGCGATTTGCCTGGTCCTGCAAGCGGCAGCGGTCTATGTGCCGCTGTTGCAAAAGGTGCTTCATACGGCCCCGCCATCACTCGCGGATTGGGGTGTGATCGCAGGCTGTTCGTTGTTGCCCGTAGCCGTGGTGGAGTTGATCAAGGTGATCCAGCGCTTCTCGTTTTCGTCAGGAAGGACAACAGCTTAATGACGACCTCTCTCTCCGCCGATCTGCTGCGAAAGATGGATGCCTACTGGCGAGCCGCGAACTACTTGTCTGTCGGACAGATCTATCTGCTCGACAACCCGCTGCTGCGCGAGCCGCTCAAGCTGGAACATGTGAAGCCCCGGCTCGTAGGTCATTGGGGGACGACGCCCGGATTGAATTTCGTCTATGTGCATTTGAACCGAATCATCCAGGAGCGTGACCTCAACGTGCTCTACGTCACCGGCCCCGGTCACGGCGGACCGGGCCTCGTCGCCAACACCTACTTGGAAGGGAGCTACACCGAGGTTTATCACGACATCTCGCCAGACGAGTCCGGATTGCAGCGGCTGTTCCAGCAGTTTTCGTTTCCCGGCGGCATCCCCAGCCATGTCGCGCCGGAAACGCCCGGCTCGATCCACGAAGGGGGCGAACTCGGCTATGCCCTGTCGCACGCCTTCGGCGCGGCGTTCGACAATCCCGACCTGATCGTCGCCTGTGTGGTCGGTGACGGTGAGGCCGAGACCGGACCGCTCGCGACCAGTTGGCACTCCAACAAATTTCTCAATCCCGTGCATGACGGCGCAGTGCTGCCGATCCTGCATTTGAACGGCTACAAGATTGCCGGCCCGACCGTGCTCGCTCGCATCAGCCACGAGGAACTGGAGCAACTCTTTCGCGGCTACGGTTACACGCCGTACTTCGTCGAGGGTGACGACCCGAACGTCATGCACCAACTCATGGCCGAGACGCTCGATCAAGTCATTGCCGACATCCAGCGGATTCAGGGTGAGGCGCGATCGAATGGTTTCACGCAGCGTCCACGCTGGCCCATGATCGTCTTGCGAACGCCGAAAGGTTGGACCGGTCCCAAAGAAGTGGATGGCCAGCAGACCGAGGGAAGTTACCGTTCGCATCAAGTGCCGCTGGCCAAGATGGCTTCGGAGCCGGGACACGTTCGCATCCTCGAAGAGTGGATGAAGAGCTATCGGCCGGAAGAACTCTTCGACGAATCCGGCAAGCTCAAAGCCGAACTGGCGGAACTGGCTCCGCAGGGAACGCGGCGCATGGGAGCGAATCCGCACGCAAACGGTGGGGCATTGCTGCAAGACTTGCGACTGCCGGACTTCCGTGACTACGCGGTCGCTGTTCCGCAACCCGGAGCCATCGAAGTCGAGTCCACTCGCGTGCAGGGCGAGTTCATTCGCGATGTGCTCACGCAGAACACCGACACGCGAAACTTCCGCGTCTTCAGCCCGGACGAGACCGCCTCGAACCGTTGGAACGCCGTCTTTGAAGTCACCAATCGCGCCTCCACGGCGGATATCGTCCCCGGCGACGATCACCTCGCGCCCGACGGACGAGTCATGGAAATGCTCAGCGAGCATCAGTGCCAAGGCTGGCTCGAAGGCTACCTGCTCACCGGCCGGCATGGATTCTTCTCGTGCTATGAAGCCTTCATTCACATCATCGACTCGATGTTCAACCAACATGCCAAGTGGTTGAAGGTCACACGCGAGATTCCGTGGCGGCGGCCGATCGCGTCGCTGAACTACTTGCTGACGTCGCACGTCTGGCGGCAGGACCACAACGGTTTCAGCCACCAAGACCCCGGCTTCATCGACCACGTCGTCAACAAGAAGGCGGAGATCATTCGCGTCTACTTGCCGCCCGATGCCAACACGCTGCTCTGCGTGACCGATCACTGCCTGCGCAGCCGCCACTACGTCAACGTCATCGTGGCCGGTAAGCAACCCGCTCCGCAGTGGCTGAACATGGACCAAGCGATCAAACACTGCACCGCCGGGATCGGCATCTGGGAGTGGGCCAGCAACGATCACGACGGTGAACCCGACGTCGTCATGGCCTGTTGCGGTGACGTGCCGACCCTGGAGACGCTCGCCGCCGTGGAACTGCTGCGTGGGTTCTTTCCCGACCTGAAGGTGCGCGTTGTCAACGTGGTGAACCTGATGAAGCTGCAACCTCCCCGCGAGCATCCGCATGGTTTGAGTGACGGCGACTTTGACACGCTCTTCACAACCGACAAGCCCATCATCTTCGCGTTCCACGGCTATCCCTGGCTCATCCATCGGCTGACGTACCGTCGGACCAATCACGACAACTTGCACGTTCGAGGCTACAAGGAAGAAGGCACAACGACGACTCCGTTCGACATGGTGGTCCTCAACGATCTCGATCGCTTCCGTCTCGTCTCCGACGTGATCGACCGCGTACCAAGTTTGGGTGCGCACGCCGCCTATGCCAAGCAGGCTGTCCGCGACAAGCTGATCGAACACAAGCAGTACATCATCGAGCATGGCGAGGACTTGCCGGAGATTCGCAACTGGAAATGGCAGGGGGCCTGATCATGCTCATGTTGTGCCTCAACAGCGGCTCATCGTCCCTGAAGTTTGCTGTCTTTCGCTGCGATCATGGCGACGAGATCGAGTTGGCACGCGGGGCTGTCGAAGGCATCTCGCAAGAGCACGGCCGTCTCTGGATTCGGCAGCCGACAGACAGCCAGCGCCAAGAGACCTGGCGTTTCTTCAGCTCTCATCCAGCCGCGTTTGAAGCGACGATGGATTTGCTGGCGACGCTGAAGTTGCCGGCATTCTCCGTCGTCGGTCACCGAGTGGTGCATGGCGGCGATCAGTTTGATCGTGCCACACGCATCGACACGCCAGTTCTCGGCGCGCTGCGAACGCTCGTGCGTTTCGCTCCGCTGCACCTGCCTCCGCAGATCGCCATGATCGAATTGGCTCAACAACGATTCACCGAACTGCCGCAAGTGGCCTGCTTCGACACGGCCTTCTTTCGGCAGATGCCGGAAATTGCTCAACGCTACCCGTTGCCAGGATTCCTGTGGGACGCCGGGCGTCCACCGCTATGGCTTTCACGGCTTGTCGTACGAATCCATTCTGGCTACTCACGACGAAGCGCAGCGCGGACGCACGATCATCGCGCACCTCGGCAACGGTTGCAGCATGGCCGCCGTCCGAGACGGTCGAGCTGTTGGCACCACGATGGGCTTCACGCCGACAGGCGGTTTGATGATGAGCACCCGCAGCGGAGACCTCGATCCCGGCGCGCTGATTTATCTGATGGATCAGCCAGGATACGGCCCGCGCGAGATCGAACGCTTGGTGAATCACGAGTCCGGCCTCAAAGGTGTTTCGGGACTCAGCGGCGACATGCAGACGCTGCTTGCCGTTCAAAGCACAAATCCCCAAGCCGCGTTGGCCATCGACATGTTTTGTGACAGCGTCCGCCAACAGATCGGAGCCTTCGCGGCAGTCTTGGGCGGACTCGATCGCTTGATCTTTACCGCCGGCATCGGCGAACGCGCCGCAACAGTGCGTCGCAACATTTGCCACGGCCTGAATCATCTGGGCATCACCTTGGACGAAGCCGCCAATGCGACGAACGCCCGCCGAGTCAGCACCGCTCAGAGTCCATGCGCCGTGGAAGTCGTCTCGACCAACGAAGAACTGATGATCGCCCGGCACTGTGATTGCGTAATGAAAACGAGCCATCCATGAATAACCGAAAGGATTCCGTGACGATGAGGCCCAATGGATTGGCGACATACTTGGCATTTAGAAAAAGGAGACAGAGATGAATTACGTGAGTTGCTTGGGATTAACCCTGTCTGTGATCGGTCTGCTTAGTCTCGGTGCTTCGGGACTGGGTTATCGTTGGGGCTGGTGGGAGTACAAGACCGGGATCAGTTTGGTGAAGTACGCCGGCTTTATCAGCGTGGCGGCCGTTGTGGTGTGCCTGGTGGGTTTGGCACTTTGGCATTGGGAAGTTGTTACGCAAGGCAAGAATGAAGCACTCATCGGCCTCGTCATCGGCGGTTGTATTCTGGGTTTGACGCTCAAATGGAAACACAACTTGGATAGCGTGCCGTACATCCACGACATCACGACCGACACCGAGCATCCGCCGATATTCGTGGCTGTCTTGCCGCTTCGCGCTGGCGCTGAAAACTCTGCCGAGTACGGTGGGCCGGAACTCGCCCGGCAACAGCAGGACGCCTACCCGGATCTCAAGCCAGGCTCGGTGAGCAGTCCGCCCGAGGCCGCTTTTCCCCGAGCACTGCAAGCCGCCAAGGACATGGGTTGGAAGATCGTGGACTCCGATCCGAAGTCGCTGCGGATCGAAGCGACCGACACCACCTGGTGGTTTGGTTTCAAAGATGATGTCGTCGTGCGACTGACTCCCTCACCGACGGGGAGTCGCATCGATGTGCGCTCGGTCTCACGCGTGGGTAAGAGTGATGTCGGCACCAATGCTCGTCGAATCAATGCGTATTTGGCACGAGTGAAGTAGGGTCGATTGAGTCGTTGAGTCAACAAAACAACCGATTCCAATTGAGAATGGCATAAACAATGGCAACTACGGACTTGACTCATCATGGTGGTAGCCACGTTCACCAGAACGTGGAGGAAACTGCAAACCCCACGTTCTGGTGAACGTGGCTACGATTTGCTTCACATGAGTGATGAGTCAAGTCAATAGTTGCCTAAACAATGGCGATGAATCCAGGAGCCGCCCATGTCTGAGATGATGACGTGTTTCGTGATGCACGGCATCGCCGAGGTCGGCGTGACGGACAAGCCGGTTCCACGCGCCGGACCCAACGACGCCATCATCCGCACGACCGCCGCGCTGATCTGCACCTCGGACACTCACACGGTCGCTGGCGCGATCGGCGATCGTCATGGCCTGACGCTTGGTCATGAAGCGGTCGGCGTGATCCACGAACTGGGCGAGGTCGCGGCTGACAGCGGTCTGTTCCATGTTGGCCAGCGAGTTGCGGTCAGTGCCATCACGCCGTGTTACTCGTGCGACAATTGCCAGCGAGGTTATCCGAGCCAATGCGGCGGGATGCTCGGTGGATGGAAGTTCGCCAATCTCAAGGACGGCAGCTTCGCCGAGTACTTCCATATCGTGGACTTCACCAAGGAAGACCCCGTTGAGGCGATTCTGAAACACAAGAATGGCAATGGAGTTGATTCGGCCAATGAGGCACTGGGCACTTCGCAAACATTCGCCGCGTGCGTTAACGTGACGCGCCCCGGCGGGACGATCTCCAACGTCGGCTACCACGACGATGGCGACAGCGTGTCGATCCCCTCGCGCTGACCACACACCGGTTTCCGTTTCAGGACATCGAAAAGGTCTTCCGCATGATGCAAACGAAAGAGGATGGCATGATCAAACCGCTGATCATGTTCGTGTAGCAATTCCCTTCAACCAAAATACGATTCACGCAGTTTCAACGAACTAACGCAGTGATGCGGTCAGCCGACACCTTTAGAAAGCACTCCCATGGCCAGATTCAATAACCGACTTGTGCCGAGATTTGTGGTGTTGTCCAGACCTTATCTGGTCTCGAACGAGAAGTGGGTTGCCTACGGCCTGCTAACGTTGCTCGTCATCTTGATGCTGGCCAATACGGCGGCCAGCGTGCTGTTGAACCAACAGACGG
>JAYVOX010000171.1:0-8673 GCA_043757695.1 Schlesneria sp. | reverse complement strand
GCAGTGTTGTAGCCACGCTCGCCAGAGCGTGGAGGGGAGCGAACAACCACCTTCTGGCGAAGGTGGCTACTGAAGACCAACCTTCAAAATGCTCTAGCGAGATCGCCCACACCGCCGCTCCCCGTCCCCCCGCGCCGACTTTGCATGGAGTGTGTCGGGGAGAGCGGCGTTTTCCTGCGGCGGTGTGGCACGCTCAGAGTCTTCGATGGGCGTGGTGATCACGTTTGCATTGCAAGTCGAAGACCACTCCCTTCGCAGAGCCTCAGGGCGTGCCACACGCAATCTGTCTAACCGATTTGGGCGTGACCACCATCCCGTGGCACGGAACAAACAACGACGATCGTCATGTCATCGCGGGGTGCGATGGGCGTGCAGAACTCGGTAATGGCGTTGATGAGACTGTCAGCGATGTTGTCTGCAGGCTGACTTCGGTGTCGCAATAGAGCGTCCCGCAATCTCTGTTTGCCAAACAACTCGTGAGCGGCGTTCTGGGCTTCAATCAAGCCGTCCGTCAGCAGGATCAAAATGGACCCCGTCTCAAACGGAATGGTCTCGCTGGTTGGAATGCTTTCCTCTGGATTGATTCCCAACGGGAACGACAAGGCGGGCAGTTCCACAAACTCCCCGGTGGCGGTCAGGAGCAGCGAAGCGTGTCCTGCTGAAGACCATTGGAGCTGTCGTTGAGCGGCATCAATCGCCGCGAAGAAGACCGTCACGAACCGCGAAACTCCGTTGCCTTCGCAGAGGTCTAAGTTCACGGCGGTGAGCAGTTCGCCGAGGTCGTGGTGGTAGTCCTTGAGACTTCGCAGCGCCTGTCGCGTCGAGGCCATGATCAGCGCCGGTCCGACACCGTGCCCCGAGACATCACCCACGACAATTCCCATCCGACCGTCACTCAATGGAAGAAAGTCATAAAAATCAGCGGCGGCGCTGGCGGCGGGAATGCACCGACCGGCGATATCCAGCCCGGCGATGCGGGGCGCGACTTTCGGCTGAAGTGTCCGCTGAATCTCTGCGGCCAGCGTGAGTTCCTGTTCCGCAACCAGTCGTCGATCCGTTTCAGACACCAGCTTTGTGGCGGATCGTTCGCGCTCGTCCAGGGCTGCCGCCACCGACAAGCCGGTCACGGTGGCGGAGGCGATGAAGAGCTGAAGCGACAACAGCGCGATGTTTGTGGTCGTCGAACTGAACGGTCCCTGTCCCAACGAGGTGCCCCATATGGCGAGGGTCGCGATGACGAGGACGGTGGCCGTCACGGTGAATTGATTGCCTCGAATGGCCGCCCACAGCACCACGCCAATCGTCACCGAAGACAGTTTGACCTCGAAGTTCTCGCTGAAGATCAAGGCGGCGAGTACGGCACCCGTTGCCACGATGACGGAGGACTCAAACGCTCCGCCACGAGCATGATTGAGGCGTGCAGCCAGCGGCCAGGTCATCAGCAACGGGGCGAAGGCGATGACCCCGACGAGGTCTCCCAGATACCACGTCAGCCACGTATAGCCGCAGGCGTCCCGGTGAACAAACTCACCGAAGTGAAGCACCAGCACGCCACACGTGGCACTCAACAGGCAGGCGACCGATTGGGTTCCGACGAAACAAAACACTTCGCGAATTGTTCCGAAACGGACATCGTGGTGGCAACAACGACGGAGTAAGAATGCGCCCACCTGAGCCTGCATCACGATTCCCGGTCCGGTGGCCGCACCCGTCAAAATTGTCCGAGTGGCACTGGCGGTTGTGCTGAAGTCGAATAACGCACACGCCCCCAGAAAGCTGCCCAACCAGAGTCCCAACCACCCTCGATGTCCGCAGCGGAGTGCCACCACCAAGGCAAATCCTGAGGCCGGCCAGATGGGAGTGACAATGCCCGGCGCGATGGCCAGAACGTGGCCGACGCAAGCGAACGCAGCGTAGACCAAGGCGATGGCGAGCGTCTCGCAGGCAAACACGCCGATTTTCCAGCCAACATTTGGCACCGTCATAATGCGCCTGCCGTTCTGAATCAGTTCATTTCCAAACTGAACCTGGATGCCGCCAACAGTCGCATCCTGACATGTCGGCACTCGGTAGGCAAAGATAGAACCGGCGGAGAAGCGACTCGCCGCGCGCGTGTCGCGATTGTAGATTTCTTGAACAGGCGGCAGCCGCTCCCGTGCGGCATCCCGAAATCATCTGTCGAATTCGTGTTTGCTGTCCAATTCGTGTTTGAGTCTCGTTCCCAAGCTCCAGCTTGGGAACGCCAGCCTTTGAAGCTCCAGCTTCGCGACGGGTGACAGGGTCAGAGTCTTCGACGGCCCTGAATGCGAGCGGAAAACGGGGCCATCGAAGACTCTGTTCCGCCACCCAGCCGATGCGGAGCAGTTGGCTCACTTTCGTCGGCTGGCTTTCAGTTTGGCCGGGGAAGCGATCGACGCCACGAATGGGACGATGATCGTGGAATGGCTTGAGGAGATTGTCAAAGTCCTTCAACCAACGGCGAGCAAGGAACGGGGCGAGATTGCCGAGGCGTGGTTCAGTCCTCAGAGTGATTGCCCACAGCGCATTCGGTCTCTGCTGGCCCAGGCGAAGCGGACCGTCGACATCTGCGTCTTCACGATTACAGACGACCGACTGACATCCGCCGTCTTGGATGCTCATCGGCGGGGAGTCCGGGTCCGCATCATCACCGACAACGACAAAGCGGCAGACCCCGGGTCGGACGTGGACCAGTTCCTTCAAGCCGGAATTGATCTTCGACTGGATCGCACCGAGTACCACATGCATCACAAGTTCGCGGTGTTCGACGGCACGCTGCTGCTCAACGGCAGCTACAACTGGACGCGCGGAGCGGCGTCCAATAACGAAGAGAATTTTGTCGTCACCAACAACAGCCGCCTGGTGGCCATCTTCTCCAAAACGTTTGAAGACTTGTGGCAGCAACTCAAGACGTGATCAACGGCGCTTCGCCGCGCCAGACCACCATCAACATTTCCACGGGTCGCTCGATGAGTGGCCCAGTTCACAACGCTCCAAACGGATGTGTGGCACGCTCGGAGTCCTCGACGGGCGTGGTGATCACGTTTGCAATGTCAGTCAAAGACCACGCCCTTCGCAAAACCTCAAGGCGTGCCACCCTCAATCTGTTTCACCAATTTCGGCGTGCCACCCACCCGCTTCGCGCGCGTGACCATTCGCCGCCCGAAACGACGGACGAAATACCATCGCGCCATCGGCTTCGAGGAACTGACGCACGGGGTCGTCGAAACGCGCGAGGTCGATCCGCCGCAAGGAGTCAAACCGCTGCAGTGGGTGTTGTGGACATCACTCCCCGTGACCTCGTTCGACGCGGCGTAGTAGATCATCGAGTACTACGAACGCCGGTGGCTCATTGAGGAATTCCACAAGGCGATCAAAACCGGCTGCCGCCTCGAATCACGCCCATTCATGGAGGCTCATCGCCTCGAAGCGGTCGCGGGCTTCACCAGCGTGCTGGCCGTGAGACTGCTGCAACTGAAGACGGTGGCCACGACACATCCCGACCTCTCGACCTCTCGCGTGGTTCCCCCGATCTGGTTGAAGATGCTCAGCGCCCTGCGCAAACGAAAACTCGCGACGGTTCGAAACTTCTTCCGCCACCTCGCGGGCCTCGACGGCTTCCTGATGCGCCAACGCGACGGCCACCCCGGCTGGCTCACCCCCAGGCGCGCCCTCGACAAACTCCTCCTCGCCATCAGAGGTTTCGTCGCAATCAACCAAAAATGTGGGTAAGAATAAGCGTTCCAAACCCGGCCACCCTGTCGCAACCTGTGGTCCTCGTCGGTCACTTGTTCGAGGGTTCCAGGGCAGATGGCGGCGGCATCTCGGGTGATGCCTGCTTCTTTTCGGGAGCCGTCACGATGATCACCTCGTCGCCTGTGAGCCAATTTCGAAACGCGTTGTTGTCCACGCCGTTCGCTCCGACGCTCCAGACCGTGACCTGCGATTCGTCATCAACGCGGTATCGGATTGGCAACCCGGTGGGATCGCAAGGATCGATGGGAATCTGACTGAGGAAGCTTGGAAGCAACTCGTCGATCTTTTCGGGAAACGCTCTGTGTTCGCGATGATGGGCCTGCAAGGCCAGCATTACTTCCAACAAGGCTGGGTACGCGACCGAATCCAGCAGGGAGCAATCCCCAATTTGGTTGACGAAGAGGCTGGCACCAGTGAAACCGGGCAGGTACTCCAAATGGCGGTGGATGGCCGAAGTTTGAATGGTGTGATTGATGGCCGAGGAAGAAAGATGCCCCTGGGGAAGCGTGGCTTGGCGATCATCCAAGTAGACCAGCGAGGTTGCGAGGAAGAATGGTTTGGGGCGTGTTGCCGCCGGTTGATCCACCGCCCGCAAGAGGTTGGCGGTGAGATGCTGGTTCAGCCGTCGAGTCCGCTCGGGTTCGCCGACCACCCAGAATAGGATCCGCCAGAACATCGCTTCCCGCTCCGGCATGGGGAACTGCGTGCCGGTGCGGTATCGGATCGCTGTGGCTAACCCATCACGAGCTTGCAATGAATTCTGCAAGCGGACGTAGTTCGCTTTGACGAAGTGGGAAGCGGGCCTCCACTGCGAACGCTTCCAGCGAAGCTTGTCCATTGCCGTTCTCAATTGTTCTTCGGTGACATCAGGAAGGGCCGCCCAATGGACGATGTTCAACCAGTCCTCGCGAGGGTCTGAAAAGACATGGATGTCCCTTCGGAATGACAGGATCGCGAGGTAACAGTCCAACGCCTCGTCATAGTTCCCTTCCGCTTCACAACGTCGTCCTTGGAGCTGGGCCAAGTTTATGAATTTATAAAAGC
This sequence comes from Schlesneria sp., assembly GCA_043757695.1. Classification (GTDB taxonomy): domain Bacteria; phylum Planctomycetota; class Planctomycetia; order Planctomycetales; family Planctomycetaceae; genus Schlesneria. The sequence continues at coordinate 3,855 of JAYVOX010000171.1, read as the reverse complement.
GGGGATAACCATTGCCCCCATAAGTCGTCAGCAAATCATCGGTCATCACAAACCGTGGGTCGGGCATTTTCGAGGCAAGTAGAAACTCCTTCAGGCTCAGTTGGTGCAGCTCGACCCACTCGCGAACGTCTTCGTTGGCGACGCCCCAACCTTCCTTCAGGATGGCAGCCAGCCGTGCGTGCCCTTCAGGCGTCGAACTCAGTGCCATAGATGCGTCCACACTGAGGCCCGTCTTCATGGAAAAGTCGCGCATCTCCTGCACGTAGAGTTCCGCCGCGCGGTGATAGGCCGCCAAGCTGTCTTCATCGGGGGCCACAACCATGTCTGCGGAAAAGGCGGAGACATCAAACGGATCGCCGATGTCCGGGATTCCCCACAGAAACCAAGTCCGCACCAAGAACGGCACGACGAGCAGACTCAGCCCTAGCAGGAACCACCAAAACCCGGTCGGGACCGCCCGAATCCGGTCACGCCAAGTCTCGGGGTATTCGGAATCAGGAGCGGCTTCGTGACTCATATCGTTCCTTTGCGGCGAGTGTCACAGTTGATGAAGAAAACGGAGATTCGACTTCATCGACAAGGTGGCCGGAGCCGGAACCGCATTGAGTGAATCACCGGCTTGTATTGGTGGGCCAAGTGCGAGTCTCGTAGGTCAGACTGTGCCTGACGGTCGGTAGTGACGGCGAAACCAACAATCAAGTTGTCAGCCACAGCCTGACCTACAGGACTGCGGTCAAGCATTCTGCTGGTCACTTTCCAAGTAATCGCGGTAGGCAAACTCGTCGATGGGCATGGTGGTGTTTTGTTGCCACATATCGAGTACGCGCCGTCGGGCACGTTGGCGGGCTGGAGTGTCGAGACCGTAGAGGCGAATCGTGACATCCGCACGATTTCGTTCGGCTTCTGTCGCCATCGGATTGGGAGACATTTTGCCCGTGAAGTAATCGAACCGGAAGTAGCGCTGGCAGGTGTAGTCGTCAGCATCGGGACGCAAGAGTCCTTCCGTCCAGTCACCACCCTTTTCTCGTTGGCAGGCGTCGCAGCAATAGAAGAGGTTGGTCCACTCGTAAGCGTTGGCCTCGAATCGCGGATCAGACTTCGGTTGAAAGTGTTCGATGGTTTCGTTGGACACCGCATCGACGGGGAATGAGTCGCAGAAGGCGCAGTGATCTTGAGTCATCTGCTTGAGGACTGGCAGCAGGATCTGATACGCAGTCTGGTTGTCGGCCTGATACCAACGAAACTTCGCCGACGGATTCTGCCTTCTCAATTCCAGCCATTGTTGAGTCCACTTGTCCTGATTCCGAACAAGCAGTTCGGGAGGCTCGGGGCGAGTCTGCCTTCTCATGCACTCGCCCTCTTCTGGGCCATCAGCCGGCCAAACTGATGCATCTCACGCCCCACGAGGTCTCGCAGAGAATCACCACGCTCTGCAATCGTCTTGGCAAGCTCGTTGAGATGCGATTCCTCCGTCGCCGTTCCACCGAGAGCAGCATCGAGTGTGGATCGGAACCGTTTCAACAACTGCTCCGTTTCCGGGTCGTATGCTTCCAACGGAGTCAGTCCCAGAACATCTTCGACAACATCGAGGTACGTGTCCCCCTTCAAGCACGATCTCGGCTTATCAATTGTCACTAAGCCGGTCTTCTCATCCGCGCGCAGCACGTGAATCCAGCCGTCGTTTGCCGAAGCAATGACAAACGGAGAGTGAGTCGCCACAAAGATTTGTGCCTGTGGAAAGAGTGCCTGGGCAGCGAGAAGTACTTTACGCTGCCATGCCGGGTGGAGATGAGTTTCTGGTTCGTCCAGCAGCAGGATCAGCGGCAAGCTGAGCGGGTCTTCGTGATCGGGATGAATCGCGGACATCTTTGCCACGCAGGAGACCAACCAACCGATGACCGATCGCAGCCCATCCGGGAGCTGCCTCAACATCATCGGGACTCCGCCCCAATAGACTTTCAGAGCTACCTTTGGCGTTGGTTCGACGACAAAGTAAAACGTTCGTCCCGTAATCTCGGAAATCGTTTCTTCCAGCCGCCTCGCAATCTTCGTGGCTCGCCCGGGTTGCCCGTTCGGAGCACTCATTGACTCCATCGCTGCTCCCATCTTGATGTTGGCCATGCTTTGACCAATCACAAGATCAGTATCAGCGACATGATCAAACGAAAGCCACTGTGACTGTTCACCCACTTTCACCGGGCTCATCGCAGCGATCTGAGCATCGGAGACACGTCCCGTTCCGCGAAAGGCTAAGGCGGTACCCGTCTCAGCCTCAGGAGGGCGATTGTTTGTCGCCGAGAGAGTTGAAGACGCACCTCCGTCGCCGCCTTGCCCCTCTAGCAAGCGATTTGCGATCAGGTCATATTTCTCTGGCGGTGACCACCAAGCGTGGTTCTTCACGGTTCCCCACACTCCGCACACGGCACCGAATCGGCAAACAACAGCGCTGTTGAAGTTGTTTCCACTTGTCGCGCGTGCATCGAGTTCGGTTCGATTGCCAAATGCAGCGGCCAGCAGACAAAGCAAACGCGTCTTCCCGGTACCGTTTTGTCCGACGAGCAGATGAAGTTCGCCTTTCCCCTCAACCTCAACCTCAACAGTTGGAAAGGTTAGATCGGCGTCACCGAATGGCGGGAAGCCTCGAAGATAGACCTTTTCGACACGCATGGTTTTGAACCTCATCTAAACGAATTCGATAATTTGCAAGTTCCCGAACGCACGAGACATTCGGGGGCTTGTCTCAGTCCTGTAGGTCAGGCTGTGCCTGACAATTGGTAGTTGTGACCACACCGCCAATCGAGAAGTCAGGCACAGCCTGACCTACGTAAATCGTTCTAGTTTGCGGATATGTCATTCTCCTAGATCGCGGCTCGCGGACTTCTTCATCTGCGACTGTGGCGATGCTTCGCTTGTCACGGTGACATGTGCGGGATGCTCGTCGGAATCTTCGGCTTGGCGTGGTCGATCACTTGGGCGGGGTTTGGCTCGTTCACCGGCTGTGTGAACGGATCGGCCATTGACTTCCACAAGCTGGGTGTCGTTGAACGACACGGCTTTTGCCGCCAAACGTTGCTGAATCATGATTGAGTCTCCTCGCGGGGCGCGATACGTAACGCTCGATCATCGACGAAAACATCGTTGCAGTAGAGCTCAACGAAGTAAACACCGGGTTCCGAAACGGCAAGGTCCGCAATTTGAAAGCTGACGGCCAAAGTGGTGTGCCGTCCCGGAAATTGCAGGGTGCGATCCGCCGTTCGGACGACAACCCGTTCCGTTTCCGACTGAACGATCTCGATGCGAACGGTTGCATCAGAGACACCGCCGATGAACTCGGCGAACACCGAGAATTCCTCAACCACCGAAACCGCGTTGGGAACAAATCCTACTCGCAGCGAATTGAACAGCCCCTCGACGGTGAGCTTTCCCGTCTGCGGGTCGGCCATCACGCGATCGCACAGAAAGATGGACTTCACGACGGGAAGAACGACTGCGGGCATGAACCACTCGTGAATTCAGTCGGTGACTGGGATTCGCTGCGTGCCACTGGCGAGGGGCCTCACTCGTCAGTGGCTTTCATCGTCGAAAACCACTGGCGGCCCAGAGCCGCCGCCAGTGGCACACTTTCACCAAAAATCTCAGACCGCGTCGAGGGCCTGCTTGAGGTCGGCGATGATGTCTTGGACGTCTTCGGTACCGATGGACAGTCGCACGAAATCGGGGGTCACGCCGGTGGCTTGCTGTTCTTCGGCCGTCAGTTGCTGATGCGTCGTGCTGTTCGGGTGGATGATCAGCGACTTGCTGTCGCCCACGTTGGCCAGGTGGCTGAACAGTTTGACGCTGTTGATCAGCTTGATG
>JAYVOX010000170.1:0-2365 GCA_043757695.1 Schlesneria sp. | reverse complement strand
CCCGTAATTTTCGGCTATTAATCCGGGGCCTCACGGCACCCGGCTCACCAAACACTGACAGTGATTGAGGTGCCGGTCCTGATCCCACATGACCGGCTGGAAGCCTATCCCACGTGAATCACGGTTGAGCGGCGAGTCGTTTCACGTTGCCGAGTTTGCGGAAGGACTCGTAGGAGTGGATGGCCGTTCCGGCGAAGTGCTTCGTGCGGCGGAATGTCGTTTCGGCGGAGCTGAGTTGGCGGTGCAGTTCGTCGAGCGTGTTGTCGGCGAAGGTGATCTTGGACAACATCACGGTCGTGGCGAGAAAGCCCGCCAGTTCCGGGCCGCTCGTCGTGACGATGTCTCGCGAGCGGAAGCCGCTCCATTCCGGGTCGAGTCTCACGAACCCTTCCGCCTGATTGCGGGCGAGGGCAATCTGCGAACGAGGGACCGACGGCGCGATGGCTCCGAAGCGTTCGGCGATCTGAGCGAGATGCTGTTGCACGCGAGCCAAGTCCGCGTCGGTCGGATCGGTGGGCAGCTCGAGTCCGACGTGAACATGCTGTCCGTCGTCGAGACGATGGAGTCGCAGACCATCGACGCGACTGAGTGCCGCCAACTCTTTCCCCGCACCGCGCACGATCGCTTCAAATCGTTTGCGAGGCAACCCGACAACAAACCAGACATCGGCAGGCGGTGACTGAAACGTTTCGACTCCCATGTGAATGCGGGCCGCTCCGGCATGATCGGCATACGCGAGCAGTTCCTGGCCGTGAGCGATCATCCCGTCGGCTCCTTCGGCCGCGTCGCGATAGTTCATGATGCCGACCTGATCGAGCAGGTCGATGCAGTGATGGCTGGCCGGCTTCTTCTTGCCGCCGAACGTGACCTCACCTTGAGCCTTACCGGTCACCGTGTCGAGTTCCTGCCACCAGAACGGGATGTCGATCCCGAAGGACAAGCCCGACTGAGTCCTCACACGGCGCTGGCATTCGACGTTCAGTTCGAGGAACTCACGCAGAATTTGTTCGCGCCGCGTGCGGTCTTCCCAGCCGAGCAGCAAGTACGGTTCGTTGTCGAAGTGAATGCCATCGAAGCGTTGCTCGGCGGACGATTCGCGATTGAAGGCGATGACCGCATCGACCACAGCGAGGGGCACGGCGTGTTGCGGCTTGAGAGCGAACTCGGGGTAGCCATCGAGCGCGTGAACCTGCAAGCGAGCCTGATGAGCCTCTTCCAAGAACCGCCGCCACGCACCGGGATCGGGCAACGTACACGTCACGTGTTGGACAGGCGGCTTCTTCGTGGCGGCCGTTGAAGGCGACGCGGTTGAAGTGGGAGTCAGTCCGGTCGAGGCGGGTGGATTCAAGGGAACGACAACGGCTTCGCGCGGCAATCGGCCGACGACCTGGTAGTCGAGCTGCATCCACAGTTGTTCGATCGACTCGTTGCGGCAGAAGGTGAACAGTTCCTCGCGCTGCGCTGCGTCTTGCAGGACGCCCTGCGATTCCCACAACCACATGGCTCGGGGAGTGACCGTCGTCGCGGCCGCCTCTGTGCTGGCAACCTCCATCAACGGCGTGGCCATCGTCGCAGTCGTCTTGAAGCTGATGTCGTCGATCCAGACGACGTGACGACCCGGCGAGGTGAAGTCGAGGGTCAGTCCGCCCAGATATTGCAGGTCCAACCCCTTGAGCGTCGCGAGTGGCACCAGCACCTCTTGCCATTGAGTCGTGACCCCTTTCGGTAGGAAGCGGCGGATCTCACCCACGGCGAGTGAGTCTTCTTTTTCGATCCAGCGACCGTCGGCCAACTTGACGGTGAATTGCTCACCTCCCGCTTGGCCTTTGACCCAGAACGACAAGTACCCGAACGGTCGCGTGTCGAAGTACTGCCGCAGCGGTGCGCGGAAGTTGAAGAACTGCAACCACACGCCGCAGTAACCCGTGGCGCGACGATCGGCTTGCACCGACAGACTGCTGCCGCCGCGACCGCGCCGCACGTTGGCATCCCGCGCGATCACCGCGATCGAATCTCCCGACTGATACTTCTCGTGGAAGCCGCCAAGTTTGTTCTGCTGGCCCCCTTCAAAGTCATCGACCAGCAACAGCTTGGCAGGGGGAGCCGCTTCGAGAGCGAGTGACACACAGAGAAACAACGCGCCAGGAAAAACGCGGCCAACGAGCAAACGCAAGGACACTATGGCACCTCAATGGGAACGGCAGAGAAACTTGAAAGTCGGGCACTCGACGTTTGGAAACACCACCGTCACGCGGCAGTGGAGTTCCTTAGGCGAGCGGCATGTGTTGGCATACCCAGTCGTAGGATGGACGCCTCGTCCGTCCGTCACTACCAGCGGCGACTCGGACGGACGAGGCGTCCATCC
>JAYVOX010000169.1:0-2370 GCA_043757695.1 Schlesneria sp. | reverse complement strand
ATGCGATGAAGAAGTCGATCAACCAATGGGCGTTCCCGTATCCCGAAAAGATGTCGCTCGAGCAGTGCCTAAAACTGGCGAAGGCTGCCGGGTTCGATGCGATCGAGTTGAACTATGACCTCGACAACGACCTCTCGCCCAAGTCGGGGACGAAGGAATACACCGCGATCCGTCAGTTGGCTGACAAGATCGGCATCCAGATCAGCGGCGTCTGCTCGTTCCTCTTCTGGCCGTATCCGTTCACCAGCCACGATCCCGCCAAGCGTGCTCGCGCGTTGGAGTTGGCCGGGTTGATCGCGAACGCCGCGCATGATCTCGGGACCGAGAATGTGCTTGTCGTTCCCGGTGCCGTTCACATTCCGTGGCGCACCGACTACGAGCCGGTCGCCAACGACCTGTGCCTCTCGCGAGCCAAGGAAGCGATCGGCAAGCTGATCCCGGCAGCCGAGAAGCTGAAGGTGAACCTCAACATGGAGAACATCTTCTTCAACGGCTTCCTGATGACGCCGATGGAGATGGTCGAGTTCGTGGACGGCTTCCACAGCGAGCGGATTCACGTCCACTTCGACACCGGCAACATCATGCAGTACCAGTTCCCCGAGCACTGGATTCCGATCCTCGGCAAGCGGATCAAGAACGTCCATCTGAAGGAGTTCACCAAGAAGGGAACCGATTCGTCGTTGGAGTCCTTCCGCCCGCTGCTCGATGGCACGACGAACTGGCCCGCCGTCCTCGAAGCCTTCGACCAGATCGAGTATCGCGGCTACCTGACCTTCGAGTACTTCCACCCCTACGCCCACTGGCCCGAAGCACTCGTCTACCAGACCGCCGATTCGCTCGACCGGATGCTCGGGATCAAGTGATCCGGATTGTGTGGTGAGCGGCGATCAACTTGTAGGATGGGCACTCTTGCCCGTCCGATTTGAAGCCACAAAGCCGGACGGGCAAGAGTGCCCATCCTACAAATGGCGCGGCCATTCCAACGACACACCTCACGGCGGACTCACCTTGGCGGGCTTCGGCGGTGCGACGAGGAACTCGAACGTGCGGCCTCGATTGACGATGACTTCCAACTGAACGTCCGTCGTATCAGCCGTCGGCTCGAAGCGGATGAGGCGCGTCGGTTGCCCGTTGACGCCATAGGTGGTGCTGTTGCCACCGTGTTCCAGCGAGATCGCTTTCCCCGTTTGGTCTCGCACGGTGACGATCAATTCCGTGTCGTCGTCGAGTGTCGAATGACTCAACAGATAGAACGGCTGTCCGACCTCAAAGAATGAGTAGGGGCGACCAGTCGCGCCTCCTGACCCGTGGCCGGAACTCACCCCACCCTGAGAAGTGACCGTGGTGGGCGTCACATTCAACGTGAGGCCATCGTATTCAACATGACCGGCGGCACTCACACAGGCTGTGAACAGTTCCACTCCCGCCACGATCTGTTTCAGATTCAGATTCAATCGCACCGCCTGCAATGCAGTGGGCATCGCGACCAGCTTCGTCCGCCAGACCTCGTCGTCGCCGAACTCCGCCGCAGGGTTTCGCCGAAACCGAATGTTCAGCTTCCACGCGGGTTCAAACGGTGAGAGTCCCGCAAACCCGTAAGCGGTGTTACCGGTGGCGTCGGTCAGCCAGACATGGCGCGTGGGGCGCGTGTCCATCCAACGGGAATCGGTCGAGGTGATCTCGATGTCTTCCTCACGCAGGTACTGAGTGGGAATGTCTGCTGGCCCCCGCTGCAACGTCACCGTCAACGGCTTCACCGTCTGCGTGGCGGGAACGTCTTCAGGAGACCATTCGGAAAACGTCGTCTTGTAGGCAGGATTGGGAACGTGAACATCAAACAGCAGCTTGTCGGTCTTCTGCTCATAGAGCCGCAGGTGGAGCATCGGATCGCGGCGCGGAAACGCTCGCTCACTGATCAGCATCACGCCACCCAACGCGCTGTAGCCAGAGACCGTTTGATTGAAGACGAAGCCTGTCGATTCGAGGAACTCGATGCGAGAGAGAAACTGCTTGGCCTCAGTCTTCCGTTTACCATCTGGATGGCGTTGATCGAAGAGGAGTCCCAGGCCGCTCTCTGAGAAATTGAACGACACACGCACACGTTCGCCCAACCGAGCCTGCCACTGATTGGGGACGTACGGCGCCAGTGCCGCCTTCAGCGGTGGAAATGAGTCGTAGGAGATCGCCCCGAAGCCCACCTTCAGCAACTGCACTGTGGAACCGTCACTCAACGTGGCATCTTGCGTCGGCACCTCTTTCATCAGCGTCAGCGCGGTGAAGATCACACACCCCGCGACCAGAATCACTGCCGCCCACCATCGCTTCTTCATTGTTGAACAGCCTGTTGAGTTCGACTCGTGCGATCCTTTG
>JAYVOX010000168.1:0-8706 GCA_043757695.1 Schlesneria sp. | reverse complement strand
ATCGTCTCGACGGGAGCCACCGCAGTGATCATGGGCAATGCAGGCTGCTCGCTTCAAATTCAAGCCGCCTTGCGACAGGCAGGCCAACCAATCTGGGTGGCTCACCCGATGGAAATTCTCGACCTGAGCTATCGCGGTTTGAAGCCGCCTGTCGCGTGACCCCATTCCGATAGGCATCGTCTCTCATAAACGACTTTTCTCCGAACCTCCGAAGTACAACCATGAACGTGCCCACGATCCGCGCCGTTTGTTTTGACCTCGACGGGCTGATGTTTAACACCGAACACGTCTTCTATGAGTCCGCTGACGTGCTGCTCCAGCGGCGCGGATTGGCCATGTCGCGCGGAGCGATGGACGCGATGCTGGGCCGTCGTCCGCTCGAATCGTTTCAAGGTCTGATCGACCATCTCGGACTGACCGAAGGTCCGGTCGAGCTGCTCGCCGAGTCGCGCGTCATCTTCCACGAGTTACTCGACACAAAGCTCCAGCCGATGCCGGGCCTCTTTGAATTGTTGGAGTTGGTTGAATCGCTCGGCCTTCCCAAGGGGGTCGCCACGTCGTCGCCGCGCGATTACCTCGACGACATCTTCGGACGCTTCAACTTGTCGCACCGCTTCCCGCTGCAACTGACCGCCGAGAGCGTGACGCACGGAAAACCGAACCCCGAAATTTACCTCAAGGCCGCCGAACATTTGGGAGTTCATCCGAGCGAGATGCTCGTGCTGGAAGACACTCAAACGGGCACTCGCGCGGGAGCAGCGGCGGGCGCGTTCGTGGTCTCGGTCCCCCACGAACACACGGCGGGGCATGACTTCTCACTGTCGAGCTACGTCGCCTCGGGACTGCACGATCCGTTCGTAAGACGGCTAGTAACGGGTGGTGTCTGACCAACCTTCTCGCCGTGTGGCAGCCACTTCAGCAGGTCGATCGCAAGTGACGGAGACGTTCGTGACATCAGCTTGCTCCACCGGTTCGGCTTGTCGGCATCTGTTTGTTTTAACGCTGCGCCGACAGTTCTTTTCGCGTCAGACATTGGCGAGTCTGGCTCTCGCGACGTTGTGCGTTTGCATCGTGTTGGCGTGGTCGAGGCAATCGTCACCGACGAGCAAAAAGTTTGCGGAGCAGGTGCTCGTGCCGACGTTTGTCGCGTTCCTGATGCCGATCTTCGCGATCTGTTATGGCGCATCGGGAATCGGCGGTGAGCGTGAAGATCGGACGCTGGTCTATCTGCTGATCGCCTCACTCCCGAGACCGCTGGTCTATCTCATGAAGGGACTGGCGGGGCTGAGTCTCGTGGCGGCGTGGACGACCGTGACGCTGTTCGCCATGTGTCGATTGGCAGGGGAATCGGGGCGAGACTTGTTCGCGGTCTTTCTCCCCGCGTGCCTACTCGGGGGACTGGCCTATGCGAGTTTGTTCCTGCTCGTCGGGGCGCTGTTTCGTCACGGCACGATCATCTCGCTGGTCTATTGGTTCTTTCTGGAGGTGCTGTTCGGGAACCTGCCGGGGATCGTGAAGCGTGTGTCGGTGGCGTTCTATGTGCGCTGCATGGTCTACGACGCGGGGGGAGAACTGAACTTGGGTCCGGCCAACCGAGTCGCGCGCGACATGTTTCTGCCGGTCTCAGGCACGACGGCCTTGATCGCACTGTCGGCCGTGATCGCGACGCTGTTCCTGGTGGGACTCGTCTCGTTCGAGCAGCGCGAGTACCGCGACGCGAGTTGATGCTGCGTCTCTCCCGCGCGCGGCCCCAACTGAGTCTTTCTGAGCGGTGGACTTACGTCCACCGCTCGGAAATGTCTCATTCATACCAGTGCGAGTTATCAATCCACTGCTCAGCTTGGTGCCGCTGATGAATGATCGACATCAGCTCTCGGTCGCTTCGTTGCGGAAACGGTAGCCGATGCCGCGCACGGTTTCGATCAGTTCGTCACGCTTCCCGAGTTTTTGACGGAGCGAACGAACGTGAACGTCGATGGTTCGTTCGAGGGCATTCGCGTCTTCACCACGACAGCGGTCCATCAGTTCGTTGCGACCGAAGGGGCGACCGGGGGCATGGGCCAGCGTCCAGAGCAAGCGGAACTCAGTCGGTGTGAGGACGAGTTCCTCGCCGTCGGCCTTCGCGACATGATTCGCGCGGTCGATTGAGATGCCGTGACACTCGAGTGTTTCTCGGGACTGTTCGTTGGCGGGTGTGCGCCGCAGCAAGGCCTTGATGCGATGCACGAGCGGTTTGATTTTGAAGGGCTTGGTGACGTAATCGTCCGCCCCCATGTTGAAGCCGACGATCTCATCGACCTCTTCGCTGCGGGCGGTCAGCATCAGGATCCGAATCGCTTGAGTTCGCGGTGAGCTGCGAATTTGGCGACAGACTTCCAACCCGTCGATCAGTGGCAGCATCAAATCCAACACCACCACGTCCGGCTGTTCGGTCGCAACGCGCCGCAGGCCTTCTTGCCCATCCGAGGCCACGCTGACTTGGAAGCCTTCCTTTTCGAGGCTGTACGTCAGCACTTCTTGCAGCGAGCGTTCGTCTTCGATGATCAGCAGTTTCGGCTTCGTCATGGAGTACTCTCGTCGAAGGAAGACGCTGGTCAGCGCGTGCCCGTTGCGGGGAGAACAACGCGCGGTTCAACCGGGAAGTCGCCGCGATTTCGATGTCGCACGATCTCGCCTTGAACCAGATAGATCACGTCTTCGGCGATGTTCGTGGCGTGATCGGCGATCCGTTCGATCTGGCGTGAGGCCGAGAACATGTGAATGGCCGGCTCGATCAAATCGGGACGACGCTGCATCAGGGCGGTGAGTTCGTCGATGATTTCACGATTCAGTTTGTCGATGGCATCGTCCTGCAAACAGACTTCGCGGGCGGTTCGCATGTCGAGGTGAACGTAAGCGTCGATGCTGCGATGGAGCATGTCGAGCGCCTGTCGGGACATGTCTTTCATATTGTCGGGAACGGCGATCTCGGGGCACTTCACGATCCCGCAGGCGCGCTCGGCGATGCTGCAGCCGAGATCGGCGACTCGCTCTAACTCACCGCCAATTTTTAAGACGGCCGTAATCCGCCGCAGGTCGATCGCGACGGGCTGATGCAGCGCGAGCAGCTTCAGGCACTCCTCTTCAATTTCGACATCCATCCGGTCGATCTCATCGTCGCGGAGAATCACTTCGCGAGCGCGATCGTAGTCGGGCTTGTGCAACGCATCGACGGCAGCGTGAATCATGTCTTCGACCCGGGCGCACATCGTCATGACCGATTTGTGCAGATGATCGAGATCGCGGATCAGGTGAATCGACATTTCAATGGCCTTCGTTGTATGTGAACTCTGCGAACGCGAGATGCGGTGTTGAACGAACAGGGATCAAGCGACAGTTCCATCAGCCGAACCGACCGGTGATGTAGTCTTCCGTTTCCTTCTGGGTCGGGTTCGTGAAGAGCTGTTTGGTCTGGCCGACTTCGACGAGCCGCCCCATGCAGAAGAAGGCGGTGACTTCGCTGATGCGGGCCGCCTGCTGCATGTTGTGAGTCACAATGACGATCGTGTAGTTCTGCTTCAGTTCAAAAATCAGGTCTTCGATGCGCGAGGTCGAGGCGGGGTCGAGTGCCGAAGCGGGTTCGTCCATCAGTAAGACTTCGGGACTTGTGGCCAGCGCTCGCGCGATGCAGAGCCGCTGCTGCTGTCCGCCAGAGAGAGCCATCGCCGAGTCGCGCAGCCGGTCCTTGGCCTCGTTCCAAAGTGCCGCGCGTTGCAGCGATTGCTCGACGATCTCGGTCAATCGCGTCTTGTCGGTCAGCCCGGCGATGCGCGGCCCGAAGGCGACGTTGTCGAAGATCGACTTGGGGAATGGAGTCGATTTCTGGAAGACCATGCCGATCCGCTTGCGAAGCGACACCACGTCCACGTCCTTCGCATAGATGTCCTCACCATCGAGCATCACCTTCCCCGTGACGCGCGTCCCTTCGATGATGTCGTTCATCCGGTTGAGCGATCGCAGATAAGTACTCTTCCCGCATCCCGACGGTCCGATCAGCGCGGTCACAGCCTTCTCGCTAATCTTCAGCGAGACATCGCGCAGCGCCTGATTCAGACCGTAAAAGAAGCCCATCTGGACGGTCTCCAGTTTGGGGGGACGTGCGGCGGGCGCTGCGCCTGTGGCGACGCTGGCGACCGAGGTCGGCGGCGGCTCGACAAACTGAGTGAACGCTTTCACGAGTGCCATGAGAAGTCCGGAAATGAAAACGCAATACTCGAACAAGAAGCAACGACGGGGGTGAGGACGATGGCGTCGCGAGGCTCACCAGCGAATCTTTTTCTGGAACCTCTGCCGAATGAAAATCGCGGTCCCGTTCATCAGGATCAAGACCACGAGCAGCACCACGATCCCCGCTGCGGAGACGTGTTCAAACCCTCGACTGGAATCGCTGACCCAACTGTAAATTTGCAACGGGATCGCCGTGAACTGATCGAACGGTGCTTGAACCAATTTACCGGGGTGACGCAGCACATCACCGATTCCCGCGATGCGGCCCGGCACCACACTGAGCTGTGCTGCCGCGCCGAGGACCAGCAACGGCGCGGTCTCACCCAACGCACGCGACAGCGCCAAGATCACTCCCGTCAGGATGCCGGGGAGCGCGGCGGGGATGACTTGATGCCGCACCGTTTGCCACTTCGTTGCGCCGAGCGCGAGCGACGCATGGCGGAGTGAAGCAGGGACCGCGCGCAGGGCTTCTTGCGCGGCGATGATAATGACGGGTAGGCTGAGCAACGTCAGTGTGGCCGCGCCCGAGATGACAACGCGCCCGAGCGGCAACTCGAATGAGAAATTGACGAAGCCGAGCGAGCAGACGAATTTTTCCGGCCGATCGCGCAGACCGAACATCCTCACGAAGACGGTGAAGCCGAGGATGCCGTAGACAATCGAAGGGACTCCCGCGAGGTTCGAGATATTGAGTTGAATCAACTTCGTCAGTCGCGTCGGCCGCGCATACTCTTCGAGGTACACGGCGGCTCCCACACCGAGTGGCACCGCCATGATGGCCGTCAGTCCGATCAGCCACAGGCTGCCGCACAACCCCGCCACGATCCCCGCCTCTTCGGCGATGTACGAGTTCCCGCGCGTGAGGAATCCCCACGTGAGCCAGCCCCACGCCTGTCTTCCGATTCCGATGAGCAATACCGCGAGCAGGCCCATCGACAACCACGTCGTCAGCCGACAGGCCCACTCGAAGGCCTGACCGAGCCGATGCCGCAGCATCAGTTTCTGCTCGTAGATTTCGTCATGCAGACTCATTGGTGACGCTTCCGACAACAGTCCAAACTCAACTTGGGGCAGATTTGTAATCTGCCTGGAACCAGGAAAAACACGCGACACGGGCAGATTACAAATCTGCCCCACGTGACTTTTGTCGGATACGTCATTGGTACACCTCGCGATACCGGGCGAGCACCATCTGTGAAATCAGGTTCATGCCCAGCGTGATGACGAACAGCACGAGTGCGACCGCGTACAGACTCTTCTCCAAAGTCGATCCCGCCACGACCTCACCCTGCATCACGTTCACGATGAAGATCGTCATGGTTTGAATGGCCGCGAGTGGGTTGAGAGTCAGCGCCGGTTGGCCCGTGCTGGCGATCGCGACCGCCATCGTCTCACCGATGCTGCGCGACAGCGCCAGTAGGAACGACGCCAAAATTCCGGACAGCGCCGAAGGGACGACGATCTTGGCGCTCACGTCGAACTTGGTTGAGCCGAGCGCGTAACCCGCCTCACGCAAACTGTTCGGGACCGCACGCAGCACGTCTTCACTCAGCGACGCGACCATCGGGATGATCATGATCCCGACTACGATTCCACCCGCCATCGCATTAAAGCCGCCGACCGACAACCCGAACGTCTGTTTGAACACCGGCACAATGAAGTACGGCGTCAATACGGTGAGCGCGAAGTAGCCGTATACGATGGTCGGGATGCCCGCGAGGAGTTCGAGCATCGGCTTGCACAGGGATCGGGTGCGTGGGGAGGCGTACTCGCTGAGATAGATCGCGATCATCAGTCCCGCTGGCAGGCCAATCAGTCCCGAGATGCCCGTGATGAGGAGTGTACCGCACAGCAGCGGCAAGATTCCATAATGCCGCTGCTCTTCGGCGAACTGCGGCGTCCAACGGGTCTCGCTGAAGAACTCGACCAGCCCAATCTCTTGGAAGAACGACGTGTCGGGAGGCAACGCGACAATCGCTTCCGTGACGAGGACATAGATGATCGAGAGCGTCGTCACGATGGAGAGCAACGCACAACAGAATAACGCTCCTTGAATGAGCTGTTCGCTCGCGCGCTGCCACGAGAAGACTCGACGCAGTGATCGCGTGGCTTGTTCGTGTCGAGCAGGGCCGATGTTTGCCACGGAGGTGAGACCTGAAAGGATCATCGTCGAGGGGAAGCATCGCGGCGTTACTTGGACTCGGACGGTTCCGCTGATTTCAACGCGGCGGTCAATCGTTCGGTCATGGCTTGGCGAGTCTTATCCGTCATCCGCACGAACCCGCGTTTGGCCACGAGCGGTTGAGCCACTTCGGAGATCGAGAACTTCAAAAAGTCGGCCACCTCTGTTCGCTGCATTGCTTCTTTGTTGGCGTACATGAACAGCGGTCTCGACAGCGGAGCATACTCGCCGCTCAGGATCGTTTCGACCGTCGGCAAGACAAACGGAGCGGCCGTTTCAGTGGAGTCCTTCGTGGGAGACACGCCGATCACTTTGACCTTGTCTTTGTTCTCGACGCAGTAGCCGAAGGGAATGTACCCGAGCGCGTACTTGTTCCCCGCGACACCCGAAACCAAGATGTTGTCGTCCGATGCGGGCGTGTAATCCGTGCGGCTCGAATTCTTTTTGCCGACAATCACCTCGGTAAAGTACTCGAACGTTCCGGAGTCCGTGTCGGCCCCGAACAACTGGATCGGCTGATTGGGCCATTGGGGATTGAGGTCGCTCCACTTGGCGATCTTGCTGTCGGGTTGCCACAGCTTCTTGAGGTCCGCAACGCTCAGTCCCGGACACCAGTCGTTCTCGGGATGAACGGCGATCGACAGACCATCAATCGCGACCGTCAGTTCGAGCCACTCGATTCCCTTCTCCTTCAGCTCCGTAATCTCCTTTTCGGCGATCGGTCGCGAGGCGTTCCAGATGTCACTCTGACGCAACACGAACTTCTTGTAACCGCCGCCCGTGCCCGACCGACCGACGCTGACCTTGTGCTTGGATGCCTTCTCAAACTCCACGGCCATCGCCTGCGAAATCAGGTAGACCGTGCTGGAACCTTCTACGTTGACGAGTGCCTCGCCGGCGGCTGTTTGATCGGCACTTGCGTTGTGCGATGTCCCCGGAGTTGTAATGCCCGAAGTTGTTGCTCCCGACGTGTTGGCTCCGGCCGGTCCCGCTGGCTTGACGCAACCAGCCAAGCTCACCAAACCGGACAAGCTCACAACGACAAGCATCCCCGCAAACCACGACCGATTGACAGCAAACATCCAAAAATCTCCCACAAGATTCGAACTCGAGTTGATGGGGGAATGAGGTTGATTAAATCGCCTCCCCCTTGGTGGCGGTAGCTTAAGCGGCGACTCACCAGTTTGCGACGAAGTGTTGGTTAAGATTCGATGAACATTGAGACGCTCTCAATATCTGAAAACACAGATCGGTTCACGCTGTTCGGCGTGAATCTCATGACCTATGTTCGCTGCCGGTCGCCCTACGGACCAACGGGTTGTAACAGCCGTTCGATGTATACTTCGCGCGGCTTGATTTGAGGCCCAGGCGGGCCGCACGCCGTCAGGCTGCGGGTTCTTAATCGCCGCAGGAAACCCGTGGCCTGACGGCACACGGCTCGCCTGAAACATCTCACTCATGGCCGCGTGAGGAATAATCACAGATGTCGCGGATTTCACGGATAGCTCAGATAAAGAGGGAGAAGAAGGTGAGTCCTTGGCCTTTGTCTGATCTGTGTCATCCGTGAAATCTGTGCCCTCTGTGGTTCTTCGGGTTGTGCTTGTTTGCGGCCAATTCGCTCTGTTGCCGATGTTCATCGCCGATCGAGCGCCGGAAACGGGAACTCGGGCGACGGTGTGTGCTGTTCGCGCGTTAGCTTGTCGATTTGGGCGACGATGTCGGGGTGATCGGTGGCGATGTTCTTCGTCTCTCCGATGTCGTCCTTGAGGTTGTAGAGCTCGATCGCCCACGGCTTGGCCGCCTTGTTTCCCTGCGGCATCAGGTTCTGAACGACTCCCTTCCAATCACCCATTCGCAGCGCGACCTGTCCGCCGTAGGCGGGGAACTCGCGGTAGAGGAACGGTCGCGGCTCCTGCTTCTGGCCGAGCAGCGTCGGGGCGAAGCTGATGCCGTCGAGACCCGGCGGCGTGGCGGCCTTCGCGCCGATCAGATCGAGCAGCGTGGGGAGCCAGTCCTCGAAGCCGGTCACTCGGTCGGATGTGGTGCCGGTCGGGATGTGTCCCTTCCACCGCGCCAGCGTCGGCTCACGGAAGCCCCCTTCGTAGAGCGAACCCTTGCGCCCGCGCAAAGGCCCTGCGGACTCGAAAAACTCGCAATCGGTCCCGCCGAGTTTGTCGTAGAGCGGCCCGTTGTCGGAGCTGAAGACGTAGATCGTTTGCTCGTCGAGACCCAGTTCTTTCACCAGCGTGACGATCTTG
>JAYVOX010000167.1:0-2373 GCA_043757695.1 Schlesneria sp. | reverse complement strand
GCACCACAAATCACCGTGAAGATGGTGCGTTCCGAAGACTGCACGCACCCTACGACACTGTGAAAAAGGTGATGGCCCTGCGTCTTCAAAGGCGTGGCTTTCTTGGGAATGATCCGAAAGCCCAGCGGTGAAACCAGCGAACGGAGATTCAATGTGAGCACGACCGAAATTCTGATCGAACTTCCGAAGCTTTCGCGGGTCGAGCGGAGGACAATCCTGAACCGGTTGATTGAACTCGACGAGGACGCGGAAGTGCTCGACGAACGGCGTCGTTTGGCGGACGAGACGTTTCAACTGCTCGACGCGATGGAGGCGGACGATGCCAAAAGCGAAGCCCGGTGAAGTGTGGCTCGTCGATCTGGGCATGGTCGCCAAAATACGGCCATGCCTCATCCTGAGCGACTATCCCGCCGATGACGAACTGGCATTGATGGTTCTCATTCCCCATACGACCGCCGTTCGCAACAACCGCTGGGAACTCGCGATCCCAAAGTCGTTTCTCAAACCCGGCGCGTTCCATCTGCAACAGATTCAGGCTGTTCCGATAGTTCGGTTGCAGCAAAAGCTGGGCGAGTTGACGCCGTCTGAATTGCAAGGTGTTCGTGCCGCATTGGTCAAGCTGTTGAATCTCATCCCGCCGACACCAATTCAACCCTGACCGTGCTCGATCGGGCAGCCCCTTATCGCTCGCTTCCCAGTCTCTTCGACACGCATGACGCTGCCCGGCGGTGGCGATATCATGCCGCCTCGTGACAACAACCGTTTCTCAAGAACTTTGCTTTTAAGGACCGAATTCGTGGCTGCCAATCGACGTGCTGATGTAGACAAGGCTCTGGCCGATGTGGATTTCTCGAAGAACACGTATCAGGTCGAGTTCGATACGACGCTGGGGAAGATTCTGCTCGACGTGTACCCCGACGTGGCTCCGGGGCATGCGAAGAATCTGATCGGGCTGACGAAGATTGGCTTCTATGACGGGATCATCTTTCACCGTGTGATCTCGAACTTCATGATTCAGGTCGGCTGCCCTCAGGGGACAGGAACCGGCGGTCCGGGCTATACGATCAAGCAGGAGTTCAACAAGACGCTGCATGACGCGGGCATCCTCTCGATGGCTCGCACCAACGACCCGAACTCGGCCGGTTCGCAGTTCTTCATCTGCCTGAGCCGCTCCGGAACGCAGTCACTCGACAACCAGTACACCGTCTTCGGCAAGACGGCCGATCAGGCGAGCCTCGACGTGGTGAAGGCGATCGGCGTCGTCGAAACCAACCACAGCGACCGCCCGCTGAAGGAAGTGAAGATCAACTCGGCCAAAGTGATCGTGACCGCGAAGTAGTTTCGAGGGGAACCACGAAACACGACAAACGCACGAAAAAAGAAGAGGGCGATGTCTTCGGGCACCGCCCTCTTCTGCTGACCGGGTTGAGAGTCACTCCCGATAGAGAATCGGGGAGTAAACTTCGGCTCTCACTTCATCGCCGAGCCGAATCGTTCCGCCTTCGATGACTTTGGCTGTGATGCCGCCGTGGCCGCGCATCGCATTGAAGCCGCCGGGACCGAGGTTGGCCTCCATGCGTGAACAGGGTTCGCACGGGCCGCTAAATTCCAGCAGAGCCTCGCCAACGCGGAACTGCTTGCCCTTGAGCGCGAGCAGGTTGATCCCGGAGACAACGAGATTGCGCCGCGTCAGCTCGGGAGGGACTCGATCGCGATGCAACATCCCGGCGACGGCGATCAGGTGTTCTTGCTGAATCAACGTCACCTGTCGCTTGGTCCCGGCGCGACCACTGAATTTGTGATCTCGCTCCAGCCCGCGCCCTTCGACGAGCATCGCCTCTGGCACGATCTCAAGCTCACTCAGACGCTCTGGCCGCAGCCCGATCCATTCGAGGCGACCGATCTGCGGCAGGATGTCGAACAAGGTTTGCATCGTCTCCATGCGGCGGCTCCAGACAATGGAGAAAGTAGAGTGAACCACGGAAGTCCCAGCGCGGGAGACCCGCAACCCAAGTGAAGAGGTTGAACCACGAATCAAACGAATCTCCACGAATCAGAACCAAGAAGAGGCCGACTCTGGTCCCCTCGCCCCGGCTTTGCGGGGAGAGGGTTAGGGGTCGAACGGTAGATTCGACGTTGCTCTCGAAAATCTTCGCGGCACGCGAAGACTTTGATTGTTAGTAGTACGGAATCTCACGGAAGGAAAGAGAAGAAGCAAGAGCGTGCCTGGAAGACGACTGTTCCGTGAGTGTGATATTGCCCGGACGAACAATCGGCTCTCCGCCATTCCTGTTGGCCCGCAGAAATTAGCCGCAGGGCGCTAGCCCCGGTTAAGCGAAATCGAACCGGGGCTAGCGCCCTGCGGCTGATGTA